>JAFZPS010000001.1 GCA_017550205.1 Bacilli bacterium
AAGGGAGAACTTGAGGAAATGGAATTACCAAGTAGTAATATTCCATTTATTCTAGGTGGTGCCGCTACTGATATTCTAAATAACTACTATGGTATGAAAAAAACAATTGAAAAACTACAAGATGAATTAAAAACCGGTTTAAATTCTAAAGATAAAGACGATATATCTTCATCAAAAAGATATTGTGAATTATTATTAAAAGACTATGGTTTAAAGAAGAATGATTTCACTCCTTTTGATGTATTTAATGAAGATTCTTTATCTGATGAGGATTATATCGAAATTCCAAATACAGTTACAGTTTATATAAAAACATATTATATATAGAATAAAACACATCATATGATGTGTTTTTTATTATTGTAATTTAAAACCTCTATGATATAATAATTCTAATCAGGGAGGTTTATGTATGCCAAGAACTATGTTTGGTTATTATTCTTTAATAAAAACACTTGATGAATTAAAGAATAATTTAAAAGAATATGATGGGGTTTTATCAAAAGAGATGTTTGAGTATCTTAATTCTTTATTAGATTTAGATACATCAGTTGTAAGAAAAGAGATTAGTGATGAAAAAAGACGTGCATTAGCGAATCTAGATATCTATGATGATATAGCAGACTATAATATTTATCATAGATCATTAAAACTTTTAAAAAATCTCAGCGAAAGTTTAGAATTAAAAATTGATGATGGTAGATCAGGATTTGATTGGCTCCGTGCATCTAGTAAGGAAGGTACTAAAGCAAGATCTTTATTCTTATTTGCCTTTGGAAGCAATACTGGAGAAAAAAGAATTGAAATACCACAATATGTAGCAAATAATTCAAAAATACAAGAAGAAATAAATCGAATAAAAAATGACATGAGACATATACATGTTTCAGGTAGACGTGATGTAACTTATGATGGTGAACAACTAGTTGGAGGTCCTGGAGATTTAGAAATAAGTAATGCTATATCAAGATATGAAGCTATGCAAAAACGAGTTAATGAATTAGAATCTAAGATTGAATTAACTGATGCTGACAAAAAAATAATTAATTATTCAGCACTAATCAGATATTTATTTCTTAATGATTTTGGATTAACAGACTCAGACTTTAAACAAGCAAAAACAACTAGTAAAGTATTAGAAAAAACTTATACTGTAGTTCCAAAAACTATTACAATCTATAGAACTACTGATTATATTTAAAATAAAAACACATCATATGATGTGTTTATTTTTTTGTAATCATTTCTATTAATTTATTAACACTATAGTTAGGTGTTTTTTTATTTATAGTAGCTAATCCTATATATCTTTTATCTACTTTAGGTTCTACTTTTATTTCATATAATTCTTTATTATCTAATTCTTTCTTTATAAATTCTTTAGTAGCATAACCTATACCAAAACCAGCATGTACTAAGTCCATTATTAAATTATAACTTACTACTTCTAATTGAGGTTTTATATCCATATTATATTTTTTTAAATAGTTATTTAAATAAGTTCTTGTATTAGATGGTAATTTTTGAAATATAAGTGGATAATCTTTTAATTCTTCTAATTTCAATTTACCTTTTGTTTTATCATAATACTCTTTATTACCTACAAATATATCTTGAACATCACAGATAGGTATTATATTTAAATCTTTATTCTCAGTCATGGGAAGATTTAAAAATAATATATCTAGATTACCATTTCTTAAGTCTTTAATTAAATTAACAGTAAGATTATTAACTATTTGTATATCTATTTTAGGATACTTCTTATGAAATTCTTCTAAGTATGGCATTACTACATGTCTACATACTGTGGTAGATGAACCTATTCTTATTACTCCACTATCTAAGTTTTTTAAATTAGATAAAGTATTTTCTCCATTATTAATAGTATCCATAGCTGATTTTATATATTCATATAGAATACTACCCTCTTCTGTTAAAACTACACCATGTTTAGTTCTTGTGAATAAACTTGTATCTAATTGTTCTTCTAATTTTTTAATTTGAAATGTAATAGCTGGTTGAGAGATAAATAATTTATCTGCAGCTGCTGATATACTACCACATTGAGCTACTACATAAAATAATTTGTATAAATCTAAACTAATATCCATATATAACTCCTACTTATATTTAATATCAAAAATATATATTTTATCTATATTATAAAATGTACTATACTTTAAGTCAAGAGGAGATGATTTTATGAAAGGCTATTATAAAAAAGAATGGGATAAGGATGATGATACTACAAAAAAACTATATGAGGAGATAAAGGATATTGCATTAGGTATACAACCAGAGTATTACAGAAAAAAATCTTATTTAGAGGGTTTGTGTTGCACTACAACGGAAGAAGAAAAATACTACCATGAATATGGTTCTACTACATTTTTAAATGTTAAGAGTGATGTGGTTAATATTGAATTTACTCATTGGCATCAACCTGATGCTGATTGTAAATATAAACTTTATTATAAACCTTTTTATATAGCTACTATTACTGTAAATGGTAAGAAGGTTTGGGAAATATCTGGTATTGGTGATTTTGAATGGGTAAATGAGATTGTAGGATATGACTACTACCTAGAATATAAAGCATCTGATACAAAAATTCCTATGCATATTCTAACTCCAAAATTAGAGATAGATAAAAAAGAAAAAACAACACCTAAAATTAAAAAAACTGAATATATACCTGTTAATAAACCTCTTGCTTTTGATGATCTTAATAGTAGTAAAAAGCATTTCTTAGTAAGAGCTGGTGATGCATACTCTAATCTAATAGCAAGTTCTGTTACATTTGATAAGAAAATGTTAGCTAAAGCTATAACTACCCTATTAAAGATTATTAATAATGAAGATTATACATATAAAACTATAACTGAAGCTCATCAAAGAATAGAACATTATGGTTGGTATGGTGATACTGATATTGTAACTGTAGAAAACAATGTAGATGTAATTGTACAATCTAATTATAAAGGTAGTTATAGAACAGAAGATACTGAAACTATTATTTATGAATTAATTAATAATGGAGATATTGTTGTAGCTTTTCATCATGATAATAATAAAGTATTTGTTTTATATAAAACACAGGATGGTAAACTAGTTCCAAATTTTAAATATAATCAAAATGGTTATATAAAAGAATTTATTGATTATTTAATTCAGTATAGATATCAAAGAGAAATAACTGATATGACTGATAAAGATATTTCTATATGTATCCAAAAATTTATTGAAGATAAAGCTGATATAATTCAAAAGAATCATGAGGAATGGATAAATCAAAAAATTAAGGACTTTAAAAGTTAATTTTTATTTACTTTTCCTATTTTTGTGATATGATATTAGTCACCTAAAGGGGTGATATTATGAATCTTATACAAATGCTTGATGATGAAATAAGACAGTTACATTTAACGGATTTTGAAAAAGCTAGATACATATACTTAAGATGTTGTGAGATATTTTCCTTTGATTCTAGATTTGGATATACAAATGTATTCGATGATGTTGATCTTTATAATAAAATACTAAATAAAAAATTTGATATAGAAAATGTTACTGATGAATTAGTTATATGTTTTAGTTTTTCAAAATATATATTAAAACCCCTAATAGATAATTTAACCAACTTAAATTGTAGTGTTGTTGCAAGAGGAACACATGCTTATATACTATTAGATTATAAATGTACAGAATGGAAGTTAGATGCTACTTTAGGAGATTTTTCTAGAGTGAAACTAAATCTGCCAACTTCAGGATTTAAGTGTAAGCATCCTAATCTTATGTGTGAATTAGATGATATAGATTTGAGTTTGGGATTTAAGAAAAAGTCTGTTGATGATTATATGAATTTGATTACAGGAATTAGTTCTACTGAAAAAATTATTAGTATTGGAGAATTATTATCTAATAGTATAGTTAAATATCATTATGCTGATACCTGGTTTTTATTTGACGAAGTATTATGTGGTTATAATTATTCTAATGATAATAATACATACTTAAGTAAAGATTATGAATTTCATAGATTAATAGATACTACAGATGATTATAGTTTCTTTGATTTATCTAAAAGAGATGGTGTTTGCTCTATAAAAAGAATAACTCGAATTAATTATGAAACGCTTGCAAAATCCTTAAGTAAGAAAAAAAAATAGATTCTAATGAATCTATTTTTCATATATTATTTTATCTTCTTTTGTTGGATAAACTAAGTCTCTACTATAGTTGAATTTATTATAGTAATAATCATATCCTTTATTTTTTAAATTATAATAAATACTTCCTACTAGATTTCTCCAGTATTTTGGATCTTCACAATATGTATATGACATAGCATATATTTTTTCTATACCACTATCTTCTCTTACTGAGAAATTATTATATAGGATTTCTACATATCTAAATAATCCTTCTGCTTCATTTTTAAATATTATATATCCAGTAGAAGTAGTTGGATGAGGATCATTTTTTCTTTTATGTAGACCACCTACATTATAATAATGTTTAAAGTTGTAAGAATCTAGTTTAACTCCACTTTCTCCATAAGCTACAGCTAAAGCTATATCTGGATTAACTCCTTGTACAACAGAGAATTTATATATTAATTCTTCTGGTTTATAATTACTTAATTTATATTCTTTTACATTTATATCAGTTAAATCATATTTACTTGGATAATTAGAAATATCCGCTATTGTTTTAGCAATAGCTTGTTCTTTAGAAGAATATTGTTTACCATTAAGTATATTTTCTTCTTTCCATGCATCTTCATTTAATTCTATTAATTCATAGATTTTATTTCCTACTTTTTTATCATCTAATTGGAATACATTAGAATAGAAAGCAATTATTTCATTAACTGTTTCAAAATCTAATTTTACTTCTTTTTCTCTATTATGATAAATTCCATCTTCTGCACCTATAAATTCATCTGAATCTATATTAAAATATCTTGAATATACTGGTGTTGGTGTTGGGGTTTGTGTTGGAGTTGGTGTTGGTTCTGATACATAATAAATTGTTTTTCCACCTACTTCTAAAGTACCATTAACTACATAGTTTTTATCTTTTTCCATATTTTCATGTGAAATACGTACTTCTTCATCTAATAGTTCTTGGAATTTTTTACTTAACCTAGTATTCTTTTCTTCTTCTACTGCTTTTTTATATTTTCTATCTACTATTATATAACCTGAAGCTAGTATAAAAATAGCTGTTGTTAAAGATAGAATTATTAACCTTGTATTACTTCCTTTTTTCTTCATACTACCACCCCTAAAAGTTCCTATATTTTATCATAAAATAAAAGAAAAGTCAAAAAACTTTTCCTTTTTTCTATCTACAATTATTAGTGTTATTATTATTTCCAAAACCCCAGAATAGGAAGAAAATAATAATGATTACTATAAATATTGCCCACCAACCATTAAAACCTTCATTATTAGTAGTTGGGTATGGATATCCATAATACATAAACATTCTCCTTTCTATATATTTTATGAAGAATGTTTAAATTTGCTTATTCAACAGTTACACTTTTAGCTAAGTTTTTAGGTTTATCTATGTCACAGCCCCTTTTTAAAGCTACAAAGTAAGCAATCATTTGTAGAGGTGGAACTGCTAGAATTGGTTGTAGTTTTTTATGTACTTTTGGAATTATAATTTTATCTTCATAATTAACATCTACATTTCCTACATAGATAGGTTTAGCTCCACGAGATATTACTTCTTCTAAGTTAGAGATTGTTTTATCTCTTATTTCATCATCTGTTACTATAGCAAATACTATTGTACCTTCTCTAACTAAAGAAATAGTACCATGTTTTAATTCACCTGCTTGGTATGAATCACTATGAATATAAGATACTTCTTTTAGTTTCAAACTACCTTCCATAGATATACCATAATCTATTCTTCTACCTATAAAGAAGACATCTTCATGTTTATAAATAGAATCTGCTAGTTTTTTATAGTATCCTGTTTTATCTAATAATATTTTTAATTGTTGTGGTAATTTCTTAATATCTTCTAAGTATTTATCATCTTTATTTACTTTATATGATAATAATGATAATACTAATACTTGTTGGATAAAGGCTTTAGTAGTAGCTACAGCTATTTCTTTACCTGCTTCTATTAATACACTATAAGTACATTCTCTTTCTATAGTAGATGATTCTACATTAACTATAGCTAAAGTATCTATACCTTTTTCATTTGCTTTTCTCATAGCAGCTATAGTATCAGCAGTTTCTCCAGATTGAGATATTAATATTACTAATGTATCTTTATCATAAATAATATTTCTATAACGATATTCACTAGCTACATCACATTCTACTTTTAGGCCATCATCTTCAAATAAATATTTACCTATCATACCCGCATAATATGCTGAACCGCAACCTACTATGTGAATACTTTTATATTTACTTAAATCTGGTAATTTATCTAAATTATTAATATATTTCTTTACTAAATTATCTACTAATACGGGTTCTTCATTTATTTCTTTCATCATGTAATGATCATAACCATTTAAACTAGTATCTTCTAAAGTAAGCGTACTTGTTTCCACTTCTCTATATACTTTAATATCATCTTTTTCAATTACATAATTATCTCTAGATAAAGTAACTATTTCATCTTTACCTAATAATACATATTTATTAGTATAAGGTAAGATAGCAGAAATATCACTAGTTACAAAGTATTCATTATCCCCTATTCCTAGTATTAATGGTGATTCACATCTTACTGCATATAATTTGTCTTCTAAATCATTAATAATAGCTAAAGCATAGCTTCCTTTTAATTCTTTAATTGCTTTTTCGATAGCTTCTTTAGTATTACCATCATAATAGTAATTTATTAAAGCAGCTATTACTTCTGTATCAGTGTTTGTATTAAACTTAATACCTTTCTTTTCTAAATCTTCTTTTAATTCTTTAGCATTTTCTATAATACCATTATGTACTAAAGTAATATGTCCTATTCTATGAGGATGAGCATTTACTTCACTAGGTTCTCCATGAGTAGCCCATCTAGTATGAGCTATACCTATATTTGAATCTATTAAATTACTATTATTTATTTTATCTTCTAAATTAGATATTTTTCCTAAACTCTTAATTATTTGAACTTCATTATTAAATAAAGCTATTCCTGCAGAGTCATAACCCCTATATTCTAATTTTTTTAATCCATCGATTAATATATTTTCTGGTCTCTTATTACCAATATAACCAATAATTCCACACATAATGATTCTCCTTACTATCAGT
>JAFZPS010000010.1 GCA_017550205.1 Bacilli bacterium
CATAGGAGGCATATATGAAAATGATAATGAAAAGATGTTTAATGAATTAATTAATGAATATATAACAAAAAGAATACTAGATAAAACAATTGAAAAAATGAATAAAAAATATGAATTTATTAAACATGAATTTGGAAGTTGGTATATAGGAGTAGATATATTAAATGATTCACTAATAAAAGAAATATTCTTAAAACTAGAAGATTTAATCAAAGAATCAATAATTAAAGGTATTCCAGCTAAAATAAAACATTTATTAAATGACTGTCCAGAAAGAATATTTGATCAAATTAATGAAACATATTCAAGACAATTAAATGAAGTATATAAACCAAGAAGTGCAGGTGGACGTGGTGTAAATATAGAAATAGCTGAAAAAGCTAAAGAAATAGATAAAATTAAATTAAGAGAAAGAAATGAAAAAGTCTTAAAAATAGTAGATATGCTATATATTAATTATCTAAAAAATGAAGAAGAATTTAAAAAAAATATAGATAGACTTGTAGAAGAAGGAAAAGCAAGAAGAGTAGGGCAATAATTAAACTTATAAGGAGATAAATATGAGAATAGCAATTTTTTCAGATATACATGGTAATAAAGAAGCATTATCTTCAATCTTAGAAGATATTAAAAAAGAAAATATAAATGAAATAATATGTTTAGGAGATACAATAGGTATAGGTCCTAATCCAAAAGAATGTCTTGATTTATTAATCGAAAATAATGTTAAAAATATACTAGGTAACCATGAATTATATTTTTTAAAAGGAACTGGTATAGATGATGAAATGACAGAAAACCAAATCAAGCATCAAAACTGGGTAAAAGCACAAATTAAAGACTATCAAAAAGAATATCTTGAAAATAGTAGTATGACTATTGAAAAAGAATTTAATGGAAAAACAATTCTTTTTGAACATTTTCCAATTGATTATAATACAGATGAAGAATATCCATTTTATGATTTAAAAATAGTTAAAGAAGATACTATAAATGAAATAACTAAATCAATTAAAAAAGATTTAATATTTATAGGACACGAACATAATGATTTCATTATAGATAATAAATTATACTGTGTAGGAACATCAGGATGTAGAAGCGATAATAAAACAAGATATACTATTTTAGAAACTGATACATTTAAAATAGAAACTAAAATTATAGAGTATGATAGAGATAATTTTGAAAAAGATTTAAGGAAAGTTGATTATCCAGATAGAAATATAATATCAAAATGGTTTTTTAACATTGAACTGTAAATAGAAAGAGGTAAAAAATGAAAATCAATAATAAACTAAAAGAATATATTGAAAAAAAAATATTTCCTGAATACCAAAAAAATGAAAATGCTCATGGTATTGATCATATAAAATATGTAATAGATAGAAGCTTTCAACTAATAAAAGAAAACAATCTAGATGTTAATATGGATATGGTATATACTATTGCTGCATATCATGATATAGGCCACCACATAGATTCAAAAACGCATGAAATTATCTCAGCAGATATAATGTCTAAAGATAAAAACTTAACTGAATTCTTTAATAAAGAAGAATTAAATATAATTAAAGAAGCTATTGAAGATCATAGAGCTTCAGCTAAAGATGAACCTAGAAGTATATATGGAAGAATAGTGTCTTCTGCAGATAGAAATAATAGTGTAGAAGCATGTCTAAGAAGAACATATACTTATGGTAAAAAACTAAATCCTGATGCTACTGATGAAGAATTATTTTTAAGAGCTTATGATGTTCTATGTAATAAATTTGGCAAAGAAGGATATGCTAAATTTTATTTTAAAGATACAAAATATGAAGATTTCTTAAAAGAATTAAGAAACCTATTAAAAGATAAAGAAAAATATATAGAAACACAAAGAGAATATATTAAAAAATTAAAGAAAGAAAATAAAATATAAGATAAATAACTATGAAAAAATTAATTATAAAAAGAAAACCTTCAATTAGATATATATTTAGAGTACCATTTAAAATATATGTAGATGGTAATGAAATAGGTAGTATATATCCATCTGAAGAAGTAAATTGTGATTTAAAAGAAGGAAAACATACAATAATAATATCTTCTAATGATAAAACAATAGAACAAGGAATAATAATAGAAAAAGAAACTAATTGTGTTGAAATAGTAGTAGGTTCAATAAGAATATTTACTATTTATATACCACAAATAAGAGATATTATTTTTAAATAATATAATTTAGAACATATTTTAGGAAGGAAATAACTATGAAAAATAAAATAATAAAAGTATTACTAATAATTATAGGTATTTTATTAATTCTATTTATTGGATTTAAACTAATTATGTTATATGTTTGTACAATAAATCCAGGTGACGAATATAAAGAAGTAATAGCTGGTTTAAAGAATCAAAGTGAAATAACTATTTCCAATAAAGGATTACCTAATGAAGAATATTTTGTAGTAAATAACAATTTTAAATTTAAAAATATTCTAGACGGATATAAAAAAGATAATAATGGAATATATAGAAAAGAAATAAATGGTAAAAAATATGCATTTAGTTTTATAAATGAAAAAGAAGCATCGATGATACTAACTAAAGGTTTTTCTTCTAAAAATGAAGATATAGAATTTTTTACTGATAGTGATTTATTTACAAAACCATTCTATTTAGCAGATCGTAAAGGTTTCTTAGAAAAGAATAATATTAAAGATGATTATGATTTTTATAAATTTGTAGCAGATAATTATGTAATTAAAAATAATTTCTTTACAAGTACAAAAGAAATGTTACAAAATTATGCATTTAATTATTATTGCTATGTAACAATTCCTAAAGTAGCAGCAGTTACTTATATTAATGGTGATTTAAGAGGATGGGTATTTAAGACATTACCAAATAGTGATGATGAATCAGCATATCAAATAACAATATTAAAAGACAATAAACAATATGGTTTTTATACAAATGATTCTAGATTTAAAGACCAATCATTTATGAAAGAAGTAATTAGTAGTATTATAATAAGCTAAAGAGGTAATAATATATGAAAGAAATAGAAAAAATATTATTTAAACTACAAGATAAAAAATATCAAGAAATGCAATATAAGATAATACCTAATATAGATAATTCTACTATTATTGGAGTTCGTACTCCTGAACTTAGAAAACTAGCTAAAGAAATGCTAAAAGAAGATTATAAATCATTTTTAGAAGAATTACCTCATAAGTATTTTGATGAGAACCAACTACATGCTTTCATAATATCTGAAATAAAAGATTTCAATGAATGTATTAATTATGTAAACAGATTTCTACCATACATAGATAATTGGGCAACATGTGACCAATTATCTCCTAAAGTATTTAAAAAGAATACTGATAAATTAGTAAATGAAATAAAGGTATGGATTAAATCTAAAGAAACATATACAATAAGATTTGGTATTGGTACATTAATGCAATACTATTTAGATGATGATTTTAAAGAAGAATATTTACAGTTAGTATCTAAAATTAAATCTAATGAATATTATGTTAATATGATGATTGCATGGTACTTTGCAACAGCATTAGCTAAACAATATGATTCAACTATTAAATATATTGAATCTAATAAATTAGATAAATGGGTTCATAATAAAACAATACAAAAATCTATAGAAAGCTATAGAATTACTGATAAACAAAAAGAGTATTTAAGGAGTTTAAAAAGAAAATAAATTATAAGTGGTGATGGCATGAAAAATAAATCAAAATTTCGTAAAAGTTATATTAAAAGATTAATATTTCGTATAATTATTTTTATAATTATGATTTCTATTTATATAATTTACCCAAATACTTTTGAAGTATCAAAAGGAATTAACTTTATAAAGATGTTTTCACCATTACATATTATATGGTTAATATGGATGATAGATATGATACTACAGTTATGTAAAGTACCTAAATATTGGCCATTAGGTTCTCAAAAATATTGGGCTCATAGATATTTACCTAATATAAAAGAAATAGATAAAAAGATAATAAAAAAACATATTCAAAAGATGAATAAAGATAGTGTAGCAATAGCTATTACATGGATATTAGTAATATGTCTCATAAGTGGATTATATTTTTCTAAATTAATCTCTTATCAAGTAGTTATTCTAATCTCAACAGCTTTTTATGTATGCGATATTATTTGTGTAATAGGGTGGTGTCCTTTTAAAACATTCTATATGCATAATAAATGTTGTACTACATGTAGAATATTTAATTGGGATCATGCTATGATGTTTACTCCATTAATAGTAATTCCAGGTATTTGGACATATAGTTTAGTTATTATGTCTTTAATAGTCTTAACTGTATGGGAAATAGCTTGTGCAATTCATCCAGAAAGATTCTTAGAAAAAACAAATTGTGCTCTACAATGTCATAATTGTAAAGATAAGTTATGTGGTAAATAAATAAAAAGACTAAAAAATAGTCTTTTTTTATTTACTTAAATTATATAAAATTATAAAATAGTATTATAGGGTATAAATGATAGGGAGGTTTATATGAAAAAAGGTTTTGATAATAATAAGTATGTAAAAATACAAAGTAAAAAAATTAAAGAAAGATTTAAACTATTTGATAAGTTATATCTAGAAGTAGGGGGTAAATTATTTGATGATTCTCATGCAGCTAGAATTCTACCTGGTTTTAAAAGTGATGTTAAAATTAGCATGTTTAAAGAACTTAAAAATGATTTAGAAATTATTTTCTGTATTAATGCAGGAGATATAGAAAAGAACAAAACTCGTGGAGAATATGGTATTACATATGATCAAGAAACTTTATCATTAATTAAAAAATCTAAAAAAATGGGATTCACTGTAAATAGTGTAGTAATAACTCTTTATAAGAATCAAGTAAGTGTAGATGAATTCATTAATAAATTAAATAGAAATGGTATTAAAACTTACATTCATACAGCAACTAAAGGTTATCCAACAGATGTAGATACTATAGTTAGTGATGAAGGTTATGGCGCTAATCCATATATTGAAACAACAAAACCTTTAATACTAGTTAATGCTCCAGGACCTGGTAGTGGAAAACTAGCAACATGTCTATCTCAAATCTATCATGAGAATAAAAGAGGAGTAAATGCAGGATATGCTAAATTTGAAACATTTCCTGTATGGAACTTACCATTAAAACACCCAGTTAACCTAGCATATGAAGCCGCTACAGCTGATTTAAAAGATGTTAATATGATTGATCCATTTCATCTAGAAAAGTATGGTAAACAAGCAGTAAATTATAATAGAGATATAGAAACATTCCCTATATTAAAAAGTATTTTAAGTAAAGTTATGAATAAAGATATCTATCATTCTCCTACAGATATGGGAGTTAATATGGTAGGATTTTGTATTTCAAATAACGATGTAGTAGAGGATGCATGTAAAAAAGAAATAGTTAGAAGATATTATAATGAATTAAATAATTATAAAATTGGTTTATGTGACGAAGATACTTATAAAAAAGTAAAACTTTTAATGAATGAATTAAATATAGATGAAAACTATTTAGAAGTAATTAAACCAGCTTTAGAAAAGAAAGAAAAAGAAAATGGTCTACCAGTAATAGCTATGAAAGTAAATAAAAAAATTCTTACTGGAAAACAAACAGAATTACTTACTCCAGCAGGAGCAGTAGTATTAAATGCTATTAAATATTTAAGTAAAATACCTGATGATATACCATTACTTAGTCCATCAATCTTAAAACCAATATTAGATTTAAAGAAAAGTATGAATACAGGTGATAGATTAAATCTAACAGAAGTTATAACTGCATTAAGTATATGTTCTGTAACTAATCCATTAGCTGCTAAAGCATTATCTAGTTTACCTAAACTAAATAGCTCAGAAGCTCATGCTACTTATATAGTTACAGGTCCAGATAAAAAAGCATTAAAAGATTTAAAAATAAATCTTACATGTGAAAGTGAATTCTTAGGAGATTAATATGAACTATAATATAACAAATGTAAAAATATGTGTAACAATACCAATAGGATATACTGATAAAGTAAGAGAAGCTATTTGTAAAGCAGGCGCCGGTCAAATAGGAGATAATTATAGTGACTGTTCTAATACAATAAAAAGTATTGGTACATTTAAGCCAATTAATAATGCTAATCCATTTATTGGAGAAAAAGATAAATTAGAAAGAGTTGAAGAAGAAAAACTAGAAGTAATATGTAATGTATCTAAAGTAAAAGAAG
Organism: Bacilli bacterium; assembly: GCA_017550205.1. The sequence goes on from JAFZPS010000010.1 coordinate 6,262, forward strand.
TAGTTAAAGTACTAAGAGAAGTTCATCCATATGAAGTACCTGCTATAGATATATATCCATTATTAGACGAAAGTAATTTTAATTAAATGAAAAGAGGTAAAGTATGAAAATAAGATGTGAATATTGTAATAACTATATTGATGAATCAGAAGAAATATGTCCAGGTTGTGGAGCCCCTAATAAAGATTTTAAAAGAAATGCTAATCAAGTTCCAACAACAATAGAGGAATTAGAAAAATGGTATCAAGATCATAATCTTCCTCCATATGAAACAACTAGATTCTTTATAGGAATTGACTATAAAGAACCAAAAGCATTTGGTATTTATAAAGATGAAAAAACAGGTAAATTTGTTGTATATAAAAATAAAGATACTGGAGAAAGAAAAATACGTTATGAAGGTAAAGATGAAAAGTATGCAGTAAATGAATTATATACAAAATTAAAAGAAGAAATACTTCATCAAAAGAGTTTAAATGGTAATTCAACTGGTTCAAAACCTGTATCAGCACCAAAAGCTTTAATGAGAGCAATATTAATATTTTGTGCTATTCCAATACTTATTGAAATATTAATGGTAATAGTATTCTTCTTTATGCCTACTGCTCCTAGTAGAGGATACTATAATATTAATAATCAAGAATACTATTATGTATCTGGTAGCTGGTATGTCTATAATAATGATTGGGTATCTACATCAAAACCAACATATGATGGTGAAATAAATGATTACTATGATGGATATAGTTATAGTGGTAGTGATTCATATACAGATATTAGTTCTAGTTCAGTATATGATGAAAGTTGGGATACAAGTAGTAGTTCTAGTGATGATTGGGATTCTAGTAGTAGTTGGGATTCAGGAGATAGTTGGGACTCAGGAAGTACAGATTGGGGTAGTGACTGGTAATGGAAAAGAAAGATAATAAAGAGAAAAAAGAAGACTATTATTGGATGCCTATATGTATGAGTATAGGTATGTGTATAGGTGCAGGAATAGGTGCAGCAACAAAACAATTAGCTATTTATATGCCTATAGGAATGTGTCTAGGTATGTGCATTGGATTAGCACTAGATGAAACAAAAAAGAAGAAGAAATAATGAAAAAATATTTAAAAGAAATAATAATACTAATAATACAATTAATAGTATTCTATCTATTACCATTAACTGCAGGTCCTGCTGATACAATGGGATTAATAGTATTAATAATACTAAGCACATTTATACTATCATTAATACTAGGAATCATATCTAAAGAAAATATAAAATTCTTATATCCAATAATTATATCTATATTATTTATACCTACAGTATTTATATATTATAATGATACAGCATTAATATATATATTATGGTACTTAGTAGATTCATATATAGGTTTACTTATAGGATCATTAATAAGATTAATATTTAATAAATTAAAAAAGTAATAAAAATATTACTTTTTTTATTGCATTATTTTATATTATGTGTATAATTGAATATGGAAATCATTTTCATATTGGAGGTGATATTATGAGAAATAGTTCATATAAAACACAACAAAAAGATATAATACTAGGTATTATAAAAAAACAAAAACATGAATTTACTATTAAAGATATCTATGAATCTATAAAAGATGAAGTAGGCCTAACAACTATTTATAGATTAGTAGATAAGTTAGTTGAAGAGAAAAGATTAAATAAAACTATTAGTAGTGATAATACTACATACTATCAATATTTAGAAGAATGTAATCATGATAATCATTTTTATCTAAAATGTGATAAATGTGGTAATTTAATTCATGTAGATTGTGATTGTATAGAAGAATTAACTAATCACATTCATAAAGACCATAAGTTTATTCCAAATAAAGAAAATATAATAATAAATGGTCTATGTAATAAATGTATAGGAGGAAAATAAAATGATGGATTGTATAATAGACGGATTAATAGATACATTAAAATTATTACCATATCTATTAGTAACATTCTTAGTATTAGAATTTATTGAACATAAACTAAATAAGAAAAATCAAAAATTATTAGAAAAAAACAAAAAAGTAGGTCCGCTACTAGGAGGATTATTAGGAGCTTTACCACAATGTGGATTTAGTTCTATGGCAGCAAACCTTTTCTCAGCTAGAGTAATTACAATGGGTACAGTAATAGCTGTGTTTTTATCTACTAGTGATGAAATGTTACCTATACTATTAAGTGAAAAAACAGATTTAAAATTAATCTTAGGAATAGTAGGTTTTAAAGTATTAATAGGTATAATATTTGGATTTATAATTGACTTAATTTATAGAAAAAAATTAGAAAAAGAAGAAATAAAAGAATTATGTGAACATGATCATTGTCATTGCAAAGAAAAAAGTATAATTCTTTCTAGTATAATACATACTTTAAAAATAGGTTTATTTATACTTATTGCTAATTTATCAATAAACATAATTATATATAAAGTAGGGGAAGATACTGTATCTAGTATTCTATTAAATAATAATATATTAACTTACTTTGCATCCAGTTTAATAGGTTTAATTCCTAATTGTGCAGGTAGTGTTATTATTACTGAATTATATTTATCTAAATTAATAACTTTAGGTACTATGCTAGCAGGGCTTTTAACTGGTAGTGGATTAGGTATATTACTATTATTTAGAACTAATAAAAGTATAAAAGAAAACTTATCTATACTAGGAATAATATATTTTATAGGTGTAATTATAGGTATAATTGTAGATTTAGTAATTTAAGAAGAGAAATCTTCTTTTTTTATGTTATAATTATAAGTAGAGTAGGAAAATAGGAAGAAGGTGACAATATGAGTAGTTTATACAACAAAAATTATATAAGTATATATGACGATGAAGAAATGTTAAACATCATAGAAGGTAAAACTAATAATATACCTGATCCTAATAAAATAGAAGATAGATATAATTATATTGTTCTTCAACATTATTTAATTAAATACATAGAAGAAAACGGTAAAAAAAACAATGCTAAATTATTATTAAATAAATATTATGAAGACTTTATTAAATATCCTCATTTATTTGTAGATAGTCCTCTATTAGAAAATAGTTTTCTTAATAGATTTATCCCCTTACCAATAAATATAAAAGTACATATATTAAAATATAAATATTTTGAATCATATAATAATTTAGATATATATGAAATATTAATGAGACACAATAAACTAAGTAATAATCAAAAAAATAAATTATATTCATTTCTAATATATCAAATGAAAAATAATTATAATAAATATAATATAGAAATAGAAAAATGTATAAAAGAAATACTTAATAGTAATAAACCTATATCACAATTAAATGACATGGAATTAAAGTTTTATTGTATGTATGTAGCTAAAAAAGCAGGACAAAACCAAGTAGTACCAGATGTCCATATAATAAAAGATGATCCTAATTACGGTGGATACGAAAAAGATAGTGTAATCTATATAAATAGCACATCAAATTATATAGACGGAATACATACATTAACTAGAATAGTCTGTCACGAAACAAGACATGCTATGCAAGAAAAAGATGCTAAAAACAAAAATTCAAAAACAGCCTTTGAAATGGCAAGACACTTATTATTTGAAAAATATATCAATACAGATGCATTTAATGTCTATAAAAAGAACTATAAATATTCAGGTATTGAATTAGATGCTGAAGGTTATGGTTATTATTATAGTACTATTCTTCTTCAAACATTAGGTAGAAAAGATTTAGCTGATAAAATACAAGAAGATGCTAAAAAGAATCTTAACACAAGACATTTTTATGAATGTGCAAAAACAATGGATGGAATGGATTTCCCAATAGATGCATTTAATGTAGAATATATGGATATGATTATAAAAGAGCATCCTGAAGAATTAAAAACATATAAAGTATTGCGTAATCTATATAATGATGATGGTACAAGAAAACCATTAAGTAATCTAATATCTCGTAGAATTAAACAAGGATTTGATTATAGAGGTATTTATGATAACTACATTAACTATGAAATTAGTAAAGATAGATTATATAATATAAGTCTAGAAAAAACACCTAAAAATACTCAAATAAAATACTTTAAATCATTATCTGAAATATGTAGTGATAAAGTACTATTACTAAAAGAGTATTGTGATGATCAAAATTATCAAAATACTGATAGTAATCAAATTATATATACAACTCTATATCAAATAGAATTATTAGATAAATTATTAGGTTATATAGATCAAAAAATGGACTATATATTAGAATGTAAAGAAAAACAAGTATTAAATGAATCATCATTTATTTATAACTTTATAAGAGATTTAAATGGATTTAGTTTAAATAATATAAATAATGAAGTAATTAGAGATAATCCTTTAATTAATCAAAAAATTAATATTTTAAAATCTAAACATCAAAGTATTACTAAAAAATATAATATGCAATGTATAAATGATATGATAAAAGACTTATCTATAGAAGAAAAACATGCTTTAATAATTACTCCAGATGGAAGAACTACACAACTAATAGATTATTTATACTATGATTTATTACCAAATCTTAATGTTCATTCAACAATACATTTTAATGGCAAAAAAACACATATATCACATATAATAAAGTATTATAAATCACAAATAAAAATAAATAGTGGATCAAATAAACATATATAATTGTTTTTTAATATTAAATATGTTATTCTTTAAAAAAGAAAGAAGGTAAATTATGAGTAAAAGAAAAAAATTATTTATAACTGCAGGAATACTATTAATAATAGCTATAGTATATACATTATTAGTTAAATATTATGATGTAAGATATATAGGACCAGATAATAGTAAAGTAGGATTTGGTGGTATTAATTCATTAATACATAAAACTCTTCCATATAATGAAACATGGTATAAAATTACTAAATATTTAGGAGTAGTACCATTTCTAATATGTATATTCTATGGAATACAAGGACTATTACAATTAATTAAATATAAATCATTAAAAAAAGTAGATAAAAGATTAATATATTTATTAATATTCTATATATTAATGGGAATAACTTATATATTCTTTGAAAAAGTAATTATTAATTATAGACCAGTATTAGAAGATGGAGTATTAGAAGCAAGTTACCCATCTAGTCATACTTTACTAGCAGTATGTATATGTGTATCTAGTTTATTAATAAGTAAATACTATCTTAAAGATAAAAAACTACTAAAAATATTTAATATAGCTACATATGTATTATTAATACTACTAGTAGTAGGTAGATTAATATCAGGAGTACATTGGTTAACAGATATTATAGGAGGAATAATAATTTCTGCATTCTTAATAGCATTATTTTATTCATTTGCATATACAACTAAAAAAACAAGAGATTAATCTTGTTTTTTAATTTTCATTTAATATTTTTATAATATCATTAAAACATAAGGAGATGATATATGATATATAAAAGTATAAAAACTAAATAATAAATTAAGTATTAGTACCTTTCTTCTATCACACCTTTATAAATAAATTCTATTATACAGCTAATACTTAAAATAAATTTTTATATACGAAAGAAAAAGACTAATTTTTTAGTCTTTTTTATGATATAATTTTTATGGTGATAATATGTCAAAGTTATATTTTAGATATGGTGCTATGAATTGTGGTAAATCAACAGCTTTAATGCAAGTAGCCCATAATTATCAAGAGAATAATATGAAGGTTATCCTAATAAAATCAAGTATAGATACTAAAGGAAATGATCATTTAGAATCTAGAATTGGTATGAGAAGAAAAGTAGATGTTCTATTAGGAAGAGAAGAATCAGTAGAAAAAGCTGTATCTAATTATGATTCAATAGATTGTATACTAGTAGATGAAGCACAATTTCTTAGTACTAATCAAATAGACGAATTATGGAAAATAGCTAAGAAAAAAGATATCCCAGTAATTTGTTATGGACTAAGAGGTGACTTTCAATCACATTTATTTGAAGGTAGTAAACGATTACTTGAATTAGCTGATGAAATAGAAGAATTAATTACTATCTGTAGTTGTGGTAAAAGAGCTAAATTTAATGCAAGATACGTTAATGGAGAATTTACTTTAAATGGTGAAGAAGTATTAATAGATGGTTCTAAAGATAATGTTATCTATAAACCATTATGTGGTAAATGTTATTTAAATGAAATAGAAAAATTCTCTAGTATAATAGAAGATAAACCAAAACAAAAAATTATAAAGAAACATGATGAATAATCATTGGAGGATATATGATAAGATTAAGAGACTTATTTAAAAAGCTATTTAAACCTAAACATAAAAATGAGCCCTGGTTAGATTACTATTCAAGAGAAGAAAGAAGTATTAAATTTACAAATAAATCAGTATATAACTATATGAAAGATAGTGTAGGAGATGACTTAGATTATATTGCTTTGAACTATTTTGAAAATAGAATTAGTTACAATGAATTTTTTGAAAATATAGATACAGTAGCTAGAGCTCTAAGAAGTCATGGTGTAAAAGAAAAAGATGTTGTAACAATATGTTTACCTAATATGCCTGAAGCATTATATGTGTTTTATGCTTGTAATAAAATAGGAGCTATTGCTGATATGGTTCATCCATTATCTAGTCCTGAACAAATTAAATTTTATTTAAAAGAAAATAAGAGTAGATTTTTATTCTTAATAGATTTTAATTACGATAAATTTAAAGATGTAATAGCTGAAACTCTAGTATATAAAACTATCTTAGTTTCACCTAAACTAAGTATGCCTTTAGGATTAAGTATAGGATATACAGTAACTAGAAGTTTATTCTTAAAAAGACCTAAATTAAGTGATATAGACTTTATGAGTTGGAAAGACTTTATGATTAAAGGTATTGCCTATAATAAAGAATTTAAAGCTGATGTAAAAAAAGATGATATAGCTGTAATTCTTCATAGTGGTGGTACTACTGGTACACCTAAAGGTATTATGATTAGTAATTATAGTTTTAATGCTTTAGCCCAACAATCAGGAGTTAATGTTATCGATGTTAGACCTAAAGATAAAATAGTTACTATTCTACCAATATTCCATGGATTTGGTTTAGGAGTATGTGTACATACACCATTATGCTTAAAAGTAGAAACTATTCTTATGCCAGAATATGACGCTAATAGATTCTATAAAATATGGAAGAATGATAAACCAGAAGTAATACTAGGAGTACCTACATTATGGGAAGGTATGATGAATAATAAAAAATTTGATAATGTAGATATGTCTCAATTAAAATACATGGTTTCAGGAGGAGATTATTTATCTGTTGCAGCTGAAACTAAAATAAATGAATTTCTACATAAACATGGAGCTCACGTTAATATTTGTAAAGGTTATGGTATGACTGAAAGTGTTGCTGCTTCATGTTATACATTCCCAGGTACTAATGAACCAGGTAGTATTGGTATACCTATGGTAGGTAATACATATAAAATATGGGATCCTGAAACTGATACTGAAAAAGCTATTGGTGAAGAAGGAGAAATTATTGTAAATGGTCCAACACTAATGAGTGGTTATTTAAATAATCCTAAAGAAACAAAACAAGTACTTAAAAAACATTATGGTAAGACTTGGTTACATACAGGTGATATAGGTTATATATCTGCTAATGGAGTAGTGTATTATACCCAAAGATTAAAAAGAATGATTGTAGTTAGTGGATTCAACGTCTACCCTTCAATGATAGAAGGTGTATTAGAAAGTCATCCTGCTATTAAAAAAGCTTGTGTAATAGGAATACCTCATCCATATAAAATGCATGTTCCTAAGGCATTTATAGTATTAAATAATGGATATAAATTAACTAGTTCATTAGAAAAAGAATTAAAAGAACTATGTAAAAAACAATTAGCAGTATTCTCTGTACCAAAAGAATTTGAAGTAAGAGATGAATTACCTAAAACACTTTATAATAAAGTAGATTATAAAGAACTAGAAAAAGAAGAAAAAAATAAGAAATAGGTGACTATATGCTAATAGGTATAATAAAAAATGAAACAACAAATTCAAATTATTATATACATATAGATAAACAAGATAATTACAATAGAGTAAGTATTATAGAAACTACTAAGAATTATATAAGATCATTAAGTGAAATAGAAGCAATCTCAATATTAAGAAAAATACTATCATCAAAATTAACATATAAAGAAAAATATAATGATTATGATGTATATCTAGATGAAGCAAATAATAAAAGATATTTTAAAGATGGTAAAGAAAACTATTTTATGTTTTTAGAAAACAATGGAGTAAGTGCCCTAAAGTATTCTAATAAAAAAAATAAATTAAATCTACATGCAAAAGCCTATAAAATAATCACAATGGGTATTGGTTTTACTATAATTTTCTCTTCAACAGCACTTATACCATTTGCTGATGATACTAAATTCTTTAAAGGTACAGAATACTTATTATCAAGTGTTGTAGAACTAACTCCATTAGAAGCAACTAACTTAATAAAAAATTCATTATATCTATCAAAAGAAGAAAAAAATCATCTTGCAAATAAAGATTATTTTGAATTTGTCTTGAGTCATACAGATAGTGCAGATAGAGAATATTATTTAAGAAATGCTTTAAATAATCTACAAATAAAACATTATAATCCAGAACACTTACCTGGTACTAATGGATATTATAATCCTCTTGATATTAATGCCATAAATGTATGTAATACAATAGAAAAGAATACTCCATACTATATAGATACATATACTCATGAATTTATCCATTTAACACAAACTCAATCAGATTATTTATATATAATGGAAGCAACAGCTGAAATGTTAGAATATGAATTCTATAATCAACCATGTGATGGATATCCAGAACTAATAAGAAGAACTAAAGTATTAATGGAAATAATAGGCCCTGAACCAGTCATAAGTTGTATATTTAGTGGTGATACAAAACACTTTGAAAATACAATAAGAATGTATTTAGATGATAATGATGCCAATAGATTATTAGAATTATTTAAAACATCAGCATCTAATTTATATGAAACACCTGAAGCAATGCAAACAATAAATAAAGAAATAGATGAATTATTAGCAAAAATGTATTATAACAAAACAGGTAACGATATTAATACTGATTTAATGATGAGATGTATATTTATAAATAATACAGATAAAAGAATGTATTTTAATACTAAATTAGATGAATATAATAATGATTATTATCTTATGAACAAAAGAGTAGAAATAGATGAATTAGATATAAATGATGTAGTAAACTCAGATACAGTAAGTAATTATATATATAGTACACTAACAATAGAAATAGTTGATGGTGAAGAACGTAATTGCTATGGAACAGATACAACAACAGACTTTTCTAAAATAGTTCCTACTAAAGATAGAATAGTAAATATAGAATTTAAAGATGGTACAAGAGGTCATACTGTTTTTGATATAAAAACTAATTCCTGGGAACCAGTAAAACACTATAAAATAGTAGAAGTATATGAACCATCTATACCAAAAAAATTCCCATATCAAACAAAAGGACAAATTAATGATAAAACAATGCCAGAAAAAGAAGTAAAATCAATATAATTTACTTCTTTTTAATTACTATTTATGTTAAAATATTAATAGAATAGGTGAGTATATGGATGATCTAAAAAAAATCAAAAATGAATATGGTGAAAAGATGATGTACTTTTGTAGAGATAATTTCCCTACAATTTTAGAGACTCCAGGTTTACTATATGAAACTATAACAAAACTATTTAATAAAACTAAACTATTATCTGATGATATAAATAGTAACGAAACAATAAAAGATGCTTTTATTAGAATTATTATGAATGAATACTTATCCAATCACGAAGAAATAGAAGAAGAAAAAGTCATAAAAACTCCTCAAGAATTACTAGATGAAGCAGGTTATATTCTCTATGAATGTAAATCAGAAGAAGATATACAAAGATTTAGACACTACTATAAAAGATATGATAACTTTGTTCCAGAATATATTTCAGGTACTACACCAGTACCATATAGTGGAGAAGAATTATGTACATTTAATGGTAATAGATTAGAAAGATGTCATGTATTCTTCGCAGTTAAGAAAAATGTAGATGAAATTAAAAGAGAAAATTTTCCTAATCCTAAAAGAGATGATGAATATGGTACTTCTGTTATTTCTATACAATTTTCTAGAGGTAGTAGTAATTCGATTTCAATAAAGAATAGATACAATCACACCGTGGATAATCCAGATGCTACATTCGGAAATGATTTAGATAGAATTATTTCAGGTTTATCCATTTCATTTGAAAAAGAATATGGCTTTAATATAAATGGAAATAATAAAACTAATATAGAAATACCTGGCTATATTAAAGCAAATGATGGTAAATTTTATAAATACAATTTTGAAAGTAATGCCATTTATTATTGTCCAGATAATATCATAATAAAAGATGGTAAAGTAATACAATACGATAAATCAAGATATCTATTAATGGGACGATTATTATTTGATTTTCAAGAAAAAAAGATTATTGAATATGATCAACGCATAGGAATGGAAGAATCATTTTTAGATGCCTTTTATGATAAAGAAAAAAATACAACAATAAAAAGTATTAAAGTAGAAACGAATAAACAAACAAAAGAAAAAACAATTACTATAAATGATGACATCATAATAGTAATTGATAAAACAAATCAAATGACATATTATAAAAATCCTCATATTACAAAAATATGGAATTGTTTTTTATCAAATGAATCAGCTGGAGGCCATTCATTAAAAGAAATAGATTTACCTAATGTAGAAACTATAGGTTTTGATTTTTTATTAAACAATCAATCATTAAAAAAAATAAACTTACCTAAATGTAAAGAAATTAGTCATCGTTTCTTAAGATTAGGAAGGAATACACTAGAAGAAATTTATCTACCAGAAGTTGAAATAATTAGAAATGATTTTATGGGGTTGAATAAATCACTAAAAAAAATATACTTACCAAAATGTAAGTATATTGGTAATAATTTTTTAGAATTTGATACATCTATACAAGAAATTGATTTACCTGAAGTAAAATATATTGGAAATTATTTTCTTGGAAATAATTTAATACTTGAAAAAATCAATTTACCTAAATGTAAAGAAATATGTGATTATTTCTTATATCGTAATGTACATTTAAAAGAATTAGATTTACCTGAATTAAAACAAATTGATAACAAGTTTTTAACAAATAATGTATACTTAAAACATATAAATATACCTAAATGTACAACAATTGGACAAGAATTTCTAAAAGAAAACACTGAAATAGAAAGTATTAATTTACCTGAAGTTTGTGAAATATATGAACATTTTATGGAAAATGCAGAAAAATTAAAACACATATACATACCTAAATGTACATATATTGATGATAATTTCCTAGCGCATTGCACTACACTAATAGATATAGATTTACCTGAAGTATTATATATACATGATAATTTCTTAGAATTTAATGAACATTTAACTTCTATTAATGCACCTAAAGTACAAGAAATAGGAAATAATTTCTTATATAAAAATACTGTGATTCAAAAAATTGACTTACCTGAAGTAATGTATATTGAAGATAATTTTTTAGAACATACAAGAGTACAAATAGTAAATATACCTAAATGTATAGAACTTGGGAATAAAGCCTTAAGATATGCTTATAACTTAAAAGAAATAAATATATCAAGTCTAGGGTATATTAAAGATTTAGAATCAAACGATTACGATGCTATTAAAAATTATTTTTCAACATGTAAAAGAAATGATATAAATGTAATATATAAAGGAGAAAATAAAGCTATATAAAGAGGTGAAAAAATGGATGATTTAAAGAAAATCAAAAACGCATATGGTGAAAAAATGATGCATTTTTGTAGAGATAACTTTCCTACAATATTAGAAAAACCAGGTTCATTATATAGAATTCTATCTAAATTATTTCATCCAAGTAAATTATTAATTGATGATATTAATAAGAATAACGATGATTTTAAAGATATATTTATTAATATTATTATGTATGAATTTCTAGAATATCGCAAATATAAAATTGATGAAGACCAAGTTGTTACTAAAACACCAGCTGAATTACTTGATGAAGCAGGTTATATTCTTTATGAATGTAAAACGGAAGAAGATATACAAAAATTCAGAAAATATTATAAGAGAAAAGATAATATTGTCCCAGAATATACACCAGGTACTACTCCAATACCATATAATGGAGAAGAATTATGTACATTCAATGGCGGTAGATTAAAAAGATGTCGTGTATTCTTCGCTGTAAAGAAAAACGTTGATGAAATAAAAAGAGAAGATTTTACTGAACCAAAAAGGCAAGATGAATATGGTACTTCTGTAATATCGATTCAATTTGCTAACGACGAGAATAATACTATTTCAATAAAAAATAGATATAATCATACAATTACAGATAAAAATCCAGATGCTACATTTGGTAATAACTTAGATAATATAATTCCTGGACTAACAAAAGCTTTTGAACAAGAATATGACTTAAATATAACATCTGAAGATACAGATTTATATGATGAACTATCTGGATATATTAGAGCTGAAGATGGTAAATATTATAAGTATAATTATGAAGCAGATAATATTTATTACTGTCCAGATAACATAATTATAGAAAATAGAAAAGTAAAGCAATATGATAAATCAAGATATTTATTAGTAGGACAACTACTAATAGATTTCCAAGACAAAACAATTAGTATTTGTCCTAATGCACTTGATAATCGCAATACTTTATCAATTCTTAATTATGATTCTTTCTTAGATGCCTTTTCTAATATAAAAAGTATTAAAGTAGAAAC
>JAFZPS010000011.1 GCA_017550205.1 Bacilli bacterium
ATAATGGATGCTATTAATGATGGTATTGAAAGAGGATATAAGTTATTTGGTTTAAACTCAGATGATGCTTCAGCTTATGGTACTGATATTAATTCTTCATTAGAAGAGTTATTAGAAAATGTAGTTAAAATAGATAAAGATATATCTTTCTCAATACCTGAGTTTAATCCTAATGGAATAAGTAATAAAGTAATAGAATGTTTAAAAGATAAGAAATTTATTTATATCACAGTACCTATACAAAGTGGATCTCAAGATATATTAAATGTAATGAAAAGACCTTATAAAATAGATGATGTAATTGAAAAGATAAAGATAATTAAAAAGAATAATAAGGGATTAAAAATAAATACACATGTAATAGTAGGATTTCCAGGTGAAACAGAAGAAGATTTTAATAAGACTCTAAATCTTATTAAAACAGGATTATTTGATAGAGTTAAAGTATTTATGTATAATGATAGACCTAATACTTTATCCTCTACTATGACTAATAAGATTTCTAATGAAGATAAATTAAGAAGAAAGAATATACTACTAAAAGAAATGAAAAAACAAAATATAAAGCATTTTTCAATTACTAATTTAATTCTAAATAAGGAGCAAATTGTATGATTGAGTTTTTAGATTATGTTTTAGATTTAGATGATAATTTCTGGATAGTTAATAATGTTACTGAAGATGGTATATATGGATATATGATATATAAGAAAGATATTAATGGAGATAGATACAATAATTTTACTAAGTTAAATTACACTAAACAGTATGATAATTATCTTATTAGGATACCTAAATATAAAGAAATATATAAACCTAGAGATTGTTTTAAAAATCATCTTAATGAAATACCTGTAATATGGAGAAAATATGTAGATGTATTAGAAAATATAGGTATTAATGATATAGGAATTTTTGGATCTTTTTTAATAGGATTTGATCCTATAAAAGATATAGATTTTGTAATATATGGGTTAGATAATTTTAAAAAATATTATGATAATATAGAATATATTAGAAATTATATAGGAGCTACTAGTATTACAGAAGGTCATATAAATAAGCAATATAATAAACATAAAAATAATTATTCTAGTAAATGTGATTTATTAAAAATAATATCTCGTAATTGGAGTGGTGTTGAATTAGATAATGGTGTATTATCTACTCCAAGATTTGTAATAGATGGATATATTTCTCCTACTAAAAAAGGAATAGATGAAACTCATGTAGTTGAAATAATAGATGGTACTTTATCTGACTTTGTACCTAGAAGAGCTAAAGCTTTATTAGATGGAGAAGTATTTGAGATTGTTACTCCTATATGGAAATTTCAAAGTTTTGCTAGAGACAATGATAAAATAGAAATATATGGAAACTATGATTTTAATAATCATGTTATAATATTAGATGAAAGAAGTCATTACATTAAATACTTATAGGAGGTTTTATGGATACATTAGGAAGTAGAATATCAAAATATAGAATTAAAAATAATTTAAGTCAAAGTCAATTAGGAGACTTATTATTTGTTTCAGATAAAACTGTATCTAGTTGGGAAAAAGATAGAACTACCCCTACTCTAGATATTATATTTAAAATGGCTAATATATTTAAAACTAGTTTCTATCAATTATCAATGAATGAATATTCTAATTTAGATAATTTAGAATTGGAAGTAAAATTAAAATTAGATGAGTATGAATCAAAAAGAATATTAAAATTAATAGAAAAAGATTCTTTATACTTAGGAGATGAAGATCATAATGCAGTATACTATGAATCTACTCTAAGAAATTTTAAAGATGAGTATTTAAGAATTAGAAAAGAAAATAATATATACGTATTAAATTATAAAAAAAATAAAGGTAAAAGTCTTTGTGAGGAATATGAAACTATTATAGATAACGCTGATAATATGAAACTTATATTAAAACATTTAGATTTTAAAGAGAAAGCTATAATTAATAAGTATAGAAAGAAATATCTATATAAGAATAAATATGAATTTTCTTTTGATAAAGTTGAAAATATAGGTAACTTTGTAGAGATAGAAGTAAAGAATCTTACTTCTTATGAAGAAGAATATAATAACTTATTCAAATTGTTAGATGAATTTAATATAGATATAAATAAAATAGATAATAAGAGATATTTAGATTATTTAGAAGAATAAAAAGCTAATTTTAGTAGCTTTTTTATTTTTATGTGTTATAATAACTGCTTAAGAGGAGACATATTATGAAATATATTTATAAAGATGATAAAGTTGAAAGAGTGTTTGATGTTTCTTATGACGAAGAAGAATTAAAAACATTATTAGATAATATTGTTAAAAAACTAAGTTATAGAGAAGATGGAGGATTTGTTATAGAACCTGGTCCAAAGTTTGATAATAATGGATTTTCTAATGGACCTGTTTTACCAAATGGTGATCAAGAGTATGAAAATGTAACAGGATTAATGCAATGGATGCATGAAGGAGGTCTAGGTTATCCTGGGGATTCTATTAAAATTAAAGGTACAAGGGTAGTTCCACCAAGACTAGCAAGTATTATTGGTAAAATTTTAAATGATGATCCAAAAGGTATAAATGATTTAATGGAATATCCAAAACGTAGTGAATGTATTCCTATTGATGAAAGAATTGAAACAACTAATAAAGAAATAGATAAAATTAGTAATTTTGATACTGATAATAAGATTGGTGCATTAGAAAGATTAAAACAACTTTGTGATGATAAAAAAAATGGAAGATACTTTGATACTAAATTATTAAAAAGTTTTTATTTAGAAACACTTTCTATAATTAATCTACGTTTAGATACAGAAACAATTATTAATAAGAATGATAATAAAATATTATTAAAAGATTATATAAATAATAAGAACTAGTCATTGGACTAGTTCTTTTTATTTTTTTGTTTAACTTTATTTTTTTCTTCACTATTATTAGCTATTTTTGCTAATTCTGAAAGTGTTTCATCAACACTATTTTTATTTTCTTTTAATTTATAGTACATATCAAGAACTTCAGATATTCTTGATATTTTATTAACATCATTTTTACCTAATAGAATTAGTGTATATAATATTCTTTCTATAATATTCATGTGTGTTTTTGATAATTTAGCATTCTTTAGAAGATAATTCATAATCTCAATTGTTTCATTTACATATTTATCTACAAATTTTTCATCTTTTAATTCTATTAAGTCACTTACATTATCTAATCTATCACATAGTTTAATTACTAATGCCCAACTACTCATATTTTTCATTTTAATTGAAAGATATCTTTCTTTACCTAATGCTTTCTTCATATCTTCATCAGTAGTTACTTCTAAAACTAAACTAGCTACTTGTGGTCCAAATTTATCTACTATTTCAGGGTAAGTAGCTTTTGTATCTTCTATTACATCATGTAGACAAGCACTTATTAGTAATGTTTCAAGGTTCTTTGATTTTTTATATTTTAAGATGTTTTTTAATACTCGTAAAGGGTGATATATATATGGATCACCATTTTGTCTTTTTTGACCTTCATGCATCTTTACAGCGTATTTAATTGCCTCTTCTAAATTTTTACTTATATTATTTTCTTGTAGGATTTTTTCTACTTCATCTTCTTCTTTAGTTTCTGTTTTGCTTGATGGTTTTTTTGTTTCTTTTACTTCTTTTTTTATTTCACATATAGGTTCTATGTGCCAAGCTTTTGATTCATTTAATTGTTTATTTATATCAAGACTATAGTTATATATTTCCATAATTCTACGCATTTGCATAAAATCATTATAATATTGGACCTTACTATGGATATCTTCTCCTTTCTTTACATATACTACATAGTCATCATAATCAAATGTATCACAGACTATTATTGCATGTGAGTATTCACCTGTATTTCCTCCTAATACAGCTTTGCGAACATCTAGTGGCATATTATCACCTCTTTCTAATTGAATTGTATATCTTTTTTTGTTATAATTAAAATACAAATATTTTATCTAGACGATAACTGGAGGTTATGATGATTAATTTAGAGTTATATAGAATTTTTTATGTAGTTGCAGTAACTGGTAATATTACTAAGGCAAGTGAGCAGCTTTGTATATCTCAACCTGCTGTAACAAAACAAATTAAAAATTTAGAAAATCAATTAAATACTCCCCTATTTATTAGAACTAAAAAAGGAGTTATTTTAAATGAATGTGGTCAAAAGATATTTCTTAATGTTAAACAAGCTTTAACACTTTTGGATGAAGCTAATAGTAAAATAAAAGAGTTTGCTGAATTAAATGCAGGTACAATAAAAATAGGAACTAGTACTACTTTAATGAGAAAATACTTATTAAAATATATTGAAAGATTTCATAATAATTATCCTAATGTAGTAGTAGACATTTATACTGACCCTACTAAGGAATTAATTACTAAATTAAAGAATGGTATGATTGATTTAATAATTGGTAAAGTACCAGATAATTTTGATAATGATTTAGAATATTATGAATTAGATAAAACAAAATATATATTTATGGCAAATAAAAATTATTTTGATTTAAAGAATATGACATTAAGTCCTAAAGATTTAGAAAAATATCCTATATTAATACAAGAATATCCTGCTAATTCTAGACTTAGTGTTGAGAATTATTTTAAAAATAATAATGTACAACTTGAACCTAAAATGAATATTGCAAGTTCTAACTTATTAATTGATTTTATTAATATGGGATATGGTATTGGATATGTAACTGAATTATATGTTAGAGAAGATCTTAAGAAAGATAATATGTATAAAGTAAATGTATTACCTGAACCAGAAAGTGTATCTTTTGGAATAATATGTTTAAAAAATAATGTAATATCTAATCCATGTAAGAAGTTTATTGATACATTAAAAAAATAATTATATTATAAATATATTCCCTACTAATAATAAATAATGATATAATTATATTGAATTAATAATAAAGGAAGTAGTGATAAAATGTCTGATTTTTTAGCTCAATTACAACAGATAAATTTCGCAAATATAGTAGCTTTTTTATCTCCAACTATAATTTATTTTGTTGCTAAGGAACCTATAGTATCTAATTATAAATTAGTAAAAGATTTTAAAGTTAATAGTGTTAAACCTGTAGCTCTTCCAGTTGAAGTTATAAAAAAATATGATGAGATTGATGAGAAAAAAGTATTAGAAAAAAGATTTGGTGAATTAATAATTGATTTTGCAAAAGTTGTAAATGAAAAGATTCCAGAGTTTAATTGGTCAATTTTTTTAAATAATTTAAATACATTAAAAACAGGTACAAAAAGCTTTAAATTATCTAATTTTATTTATAATAAGAATACTGAAGGAGATTATTCTCCTGCTTCTAATACTATTAGATTATCAGAACATAATTATCGTATTACTATTACTCATGAATTATTTCATGTTGCAACTACTATTTATGATAGAGCACACGGAATTATTTTTTGTGGATTTGAACAAGTAAGAGGAAATAGTACAATTGGTGAAGGTATAAATGAAGGATATACTCAATACCTTGCAGAAAAAACTTTTGGAAAAGAGAATACTTTGGGTACTGCTTATACATATGAAAAGAGAATTGCTGAAGTTTTGGAAAATATTGTTGGTGGAGAAAAAATGCGTTCTTTATATTTTAACGCTGATCTAAGTGGCTTAATTGAGTATTTGAAGATGTATACTTCTGAAGAAAGTATTCATAAATTTATAAATACATTAGATTTTTTAAATGAACACATGGGTGATAAATTTTTATTACCTAGTTCTAAGAAATTAATAAATGAGAGCTGTAAATCTGTTAATGTATTCTTATTACAAACTGCTTTAAGGAAAAAGATTATTGATAGTAATGATTCTACTATATCAACTAAAGATTTATTAGATGAATTAATTCCAATTATGACATTAATTCCTGCACATGTTAAAAATAAAGAAAAATCTTCAGATATATTTGATGAGGAATTAATACTTGATGCTCTTTCGGATGTAATAAACGAATATGATTTAAGCGATGATAATACAAAAATAACTAAATAAAAAAGATTCATCAATTGATGAGTCTTTTATTTTTTCTTTGTATATATTGGTTCACTTTTATGTTCAGCCCAATACAAACCATCTTTTTCTAGTCTTTCTTTATGGTATTCAGAATATGCTTGTTCTTTGTATCCACAATATTTGCATTTTCTTTCATAAAACTTTCTACCATCTATATATCCTTCAATATCTCCATCTTCATCATACTCTGGTACTTTACCAATTTTTTCTATCCAATCAGTATAATCATGATTATTTGCACATATGTCTTTTCTTGTTTCTCTTTCTATTGTTCTATAACCATCAATAATTTTTCTGAAGACTCTAAATCTTAATTCATCATCTTCTCCCAAAATAGTACTTACCATTGAATTTAGTGTATCAGTCACTTTATCATTTAGTTTTATTCTCTCACTAGCTACTTTTTCTTTTGGAGGAACAACCATACTTAAATTACCAGCTTCATATGCTTCTATTGTTCTATCAACATATTCATATCCGATTGCTCTTCCTATTAAAACTACAGCAAGTGCTTTTTGTTCTTCTTTAGATAATTTATCAAATTCACAAGCTATTTCAATCATTTTACCTGTTTTATCTTCATTCTTTTCCATAATAACCCTCCGATGTTTACTTATTATACAATGCTTTAATATGAAAAGCAACAGCAGGGTTACCCATTTGAACTAATCAAGCGACAGTGAGTATAAAAAAAAATACTAGATAGTTTTCTAGTATTTCTAATTTCAAATGGAGCGGATGATGGGAATCGAACCCACGTAGTCAGCTTGGAAGGCTGAGGTTCTACCATTAAACTACATCCGCATATGTCTTTAATCGCCTTAGTCTTAAATTTCCGAACAACTAAGTCGACTAAAAAAGTAGACATATTTAATTATACTAAAATTAAGTATTTTGTCAAGTTTTTTTATAAAAAAAATTAGTAAGTTTCCTTACTAATTATTTACTATTATATCTCCGCTTGTAGTATTTATTTTTAATTCTACTTCAGCTTTACGATTATTTACGTTTATTCTAGTATCTCCAGATATTACATGAGTATCAAAATAAATATCATTTGTCTTACCAATAATTACGTCTCCACTAATTACTCTTATTGAAGAATTAGTAGTTAAATTTAATTTATTTATTTTAATATCACCACTTGTAGTTTCTAGATTTAATTTACCATCAACATCCCCTATTTGCATATCTCCGCTTGTAGCTTTTACTTTTAATGATTTAGCAATATTTGTGACTTTTGTATCACCACTTGTGGTAGTTATATCTAGTGTTTTGCATGATCCTACTGATGTGTCTCCACTTGTAGTTTGAATTACTGTGTTAATAGAATTTTTTAAGTTAACATCGCCACTTCTAGTATTTATACTTACATCTTGTAGATCAATAAGAGAATCTACATCAGATGAAGTACCTTCAACCATTAAGTTATAAGTAGTTCCTTTTGGTACTGTAATTTCTATTCTTGAATTACCTAATATTCCAAAAGAGAAACCTATTCTTATTTCATCTTTATTATCTATATATAGAGTATTATCTTTTACATATGCTTCTGGTTTTACATCTTTTCTATCATATATTTTTACTTCTATATTTTCTATTTCCTTTTCTAGGATTTTTACATCGTTATTAGTAGTTACTATGTTTAAATTACTAACACTTTCTGTAAATGTGTTTTCATATACTAATGATGTTTTTTCATATAAATCTATTCCTTTTATATTAAATTTACCATTTAGTACTATTATTAATATAAAAGATAAAACTATAGCAATATTAGATAATAGTATTATTTTAACTATATTTAGAGCATTATTCATTATCATTGTCTCCTTTCATACCAAAGGCAATTTTAATGATTGCTTGTACTGCAGCAAATACTAACCATATTATCCATGTAATATGCCAAGCTCCTGTTGCAAAGCTTACTAATAAGTAGATTATAGTAAATATAATAGAAACTAATTCTATAATACCATCCATCTTCTTCTCATCATTTGTCTTTTCTTTTTTCTTTTTAGTTATTGTAGTACTTAATACAATACCTTGGTAGATTAACATACATGTAGCTATACCACATAGTAAGAAGAATCCTCCTACCATAAATCCTTCATTTAAATTGAATGACACTTCAGATACAATGATCCAAATGATTGATAAGAAATATAAGAATATTGCTGAAGTAATAAAAAGTGCTCTTTTCTTTTTATTATCCTTATTAATAAATTCTACTTCTTTCTCTTCTTTTTCTTCTTGTGTTCCATTAAGCAATTCATTAGTTGATATTTCATATAGTTCACATATAGGAACTATTTTATCAAAATCAGGTTTAGATTCATCTGTTTCCCATTTTGATACTGATTGTCTAGTAACATTTAATCTTTCTGCTACTTCTTCTTGAGATAATCCTTTCTTTTTTCTCAATTCGTATAGTCTTTCTCCTAAAGACATACTATCACCTCCATGACAAAAATATTACACCATTTAGCGGTTGCACTCTACCAACAGTTCTTGGAAATTTGTCAACTTTTATTAACATTTAAATTATAACATAAAAAAAGCAACTATTAATTGCTTTTTTATGATAAAGTTACTTCTACATCTTTTTCTTTATATTGTCTTCCTGAAATATACTTAATTTTTAGTGTTACTTTATCCCCTTTTTTCTTTTCATATAAGTAATCTGTGATTACTGAGAATTTTGTAACTTCTTGATTATCTATTTTAACTATTATATTACCTATTTCTAATCCTGCTTTATCTGCTCCACTACCTGCTGATATTTTAGATATATATACTCCTAATGGCATATTGTATGTTGAAGCTTGTGCTTCAGTTAACATATATCCTTCTATTCCTATTTTACCACCTGTTTTATCTTCTTCACCATTCATTAATGCAGTTACTAATTCTTTTACATCTGTGATTGGAATAGCAAATCCCATACCTTCTATTGAAGTACTATTTGAACTACTTGCAGAATATTTAGCAGAGTTAATCCCTACTACTTCACCTTTATTATTTAATAATGCCCCACCTGAGTTTCCTCCATTTATGGCTGCATCTATTTGAATCATTCTATTGGTTACATCATCTATTTTTACTTCTCTATTTAATGCACTTACTACACCAGTAGTTACTGATTGTCCATAACCTAAGGCATTACCTATGGCTATTATTCCATTACCTACTTTTAATTCATTACTATCTCCTAATGTAGCTATTTTTATAGCATTAATAGTATCATTGTCTAAGTCTTTCATTTTTACAGCTATTACTGCTACATCACGATTTTCTGATGCACCTTTTACTGTAGCATCTACACTCTTTTCATTTATGAATTGTACTGATAATTCAGTCGCATCTTCTATAACATGATTATTTGTTAATATTAATAATTCTGTATCTGTTTTACTAATTATAATTCCAGATCCTGCACCTGTTGTATATGTATTACTGCTACTACCAAAGTTATAGAATGGACCATAGTATCCTGACTTTACTAATGTCTTACTAGTGATTGCTACTATAGATGGCATTACTTCTTCTACTATTTCAGATACATCAGTAATGTAAATACCTTCTTTTATTTTAGTATTTGTTTCAGTATATGTTAATTCGGCTTTTTGTGTTGTACCTAAATTCTTTAATACATCTATTTTTAATAGTCCTACATTATTTAGAGCTATTATAAATGATATAAGTATTAAGCATACAAATGAAATAACTACTATAATTACTATCTTTGAACTTTTATTCTTTTCTTTCATATTATCCCTCTTTTCAATTATTCTTTATTACTATAATACCAAAATATTAAATAAATGTTAAATATTTTATCCGTGACGTCCTCCACCACCATGACTAAATCCTGATGATCCAGAGTGGAATGAATGACCACCACCACCGTGGTGAGATCCACTACTTGAAGAAACTGTATAACTTGATGTATGACTTCTTAAGAATGTATCTTCTCTTTTTGTAATATTAATTGAATTTTGATCTATGTATTCTCCTGCTTTTTGTGCTTTCTTAACCATTTTATTTTTAGATACCATTACTAATACAATAGTTAAAGCTACTACAAAACCTGCTAGAAATGCTATACCTATTGGTGGATGATACTTAGGTTTTACTCTATGCATATTACCATTATTATCTAAATAATAATTACTTGCTGTAGATGGATAACCTTCTTTTATATAGTTATCTGTATAAGTAATCCATTTACTAAATCCTTCATAATAATTACCATTATGTATATCATAATATATATCATCTAATATACGATTTACTCTATAATCATTTAAATATAATTGAGCATTACCTGAAGTAGACATATGATAATACGGATCTAATGAATATGTATTTCTAAGTAATAATACTCCACTATAATATTCTATATTAAGACCAAAGTCATTATAATCATAAAAGTCATCTGCATATTC
The DNA here is from genome assembly GCA_017550205.1 of Bacilli bacterium. The sequence continues at coordinate 10,543 of JAFZPS010000011.1, forward strand.
TTGATTCTTTATATCATTAGTATAAGCAAAATTATCAGTTACAATTACCATATCCATATTATTATCTTCTATAAACTTATCTATTTTTGCTTTTAATAATTGTTCTTCTTCATCTGTTAATATATCTGAAAAGTCATATATTTTTTCACTTGCATCTACTTTTTTAGTATTCATTATATAAGATAATTTACTATTTATATCTTGAACATTTTTATTAACACCATAGTTTTCTAATTCATTTCTATCATATGTATTAGTTGATGCATAAACATTTACTGTACATAATAATGTTAGAAGTACTATAAATACTATATTAAATATTTTTTTCATTATAGCATTGCACCTCCTAAAAGATAAATAATTAGACTAAAAATCATAATACCAGCAAATATACTTATAAATATTATAAAGAAGTATAAGAATGCTTTACCTACATCTAATGGTATATTTCCTATAAATTCGCCTGTTTGTCCATTCATAGCAAATATATACATCTTATCTTTATATTTAACATTTACCATCCATACTGGTAACATTGCATAGTATCTTTTATTTTCTTTAGCTATTATTGTATCTTTTGTGATTGTTTTTGTAGTGTAATGACCTGTATCATTTTTTAATACTTCTTTTGTTGAATTAATACTTCTATCAGCAGCTTCTGCAAATACATCTTTTGCTTCTTGATCATATCTTTCTGCATAGAATCCTGAGAGATATGCATGATTATATGGAACTAATTCATTATAATTAAATGGTTCTATTGTATTCATAATATCATTTTCAAATCTAGTTGAACCATCTATAGGTATTTTTATGTAATCTATTGTTCCACCACGAATTACTCTATAATAATTAGTTTTAGTATAATGTGTATTTCCTATTCTCCAAGTTTCTACTGTAGTGGCACTCATTTCTATATCTCCACTATTATTTATATCAAATAACCAGAATGGTATATATATACCTCTAATTTTTTCAATATTTTGTTCATTATTAAAATCTTTAGGCATTAATGGTCTTCCCTTAGATAAGCCTTTAAATGCTTCTATAGCATCTTTTTTTTCATTTTTAAATGGAATAACCAAGTCTGGGGAAAACTTACCTGATAATTTACTTTGAAGTATTGCAGTATTACCACAATATACACAGAATGTAGCTGCTGTTTCAGAATCAGCTATAATTTCTGCTCCACAGCTTTCACAGTGATATGAAACATACTCAATATTATCATCTTCTACTTTAGCATCTTTTCTATTTTTCTTTTCAGTAGATGCATTATCAGAATGAGATTGCATTTCTTCTAAAGTAAATTCACTACCACAGTAAACACACTTCCATTTACCTAGTTTAGGATTAAATTTAATTGATGCTCTACAAGAAGGGCATCTATTTTCTAGTGAATCTTCTTTTTTCTTTTTTACTTTTTCTTCAGCCATTTAATCACCTACTCTATTTATAATTATATAATATTTTATGACATAAAAAAAGAGAAAATCTCTTTATTTAATTAAACTTTCTCCATTAATTTCTACTGGTATTGGTATATTCATTAGAGTTAATATTGTAGGTGCAATATCAGCTAATTTACCATGTTCTTTTAGTTCTAATTTCTTAGTTATCATAAATGGTACTGGATTAGTTGTATGTGTTGTACAAACTGTACCATCAGGGTTCATCATAACATCACAATTACCATGATCTGATGTAATTATCATTATTCCATCTAATTCAGTAACTTTATCATAAACTCTTTTTAAACAGGTATCAATAAACTCTACTGCAGTCTTAGCAGCTTCATATACTCCAGTATGACCTACCATATCTCCATTAGCATAGTTTAATACTACGAAATCTAAATAATCTTTATCTAATTCATTTAATAATGTATTAGTTACTTCTTCTGCACTCATTTCTGGTTTTAAATCATATGTAGCTACTTTAGGAGATGGTATAAGTATTTGTTTTTTTCCATTTAGATCTACATCTTTATCTCCATCAAAGAAATGTGTAACATGAGCATACTTTTCTGTTTCAGCTATTCTTAATTGATTTAATCCTAGATTAGATAAATATTCTCCTAAACCATTAGTTATTTCTTGATGAGTAAATGCAGTTAATCCTTTAACTGTATCACAGATAGGCATCATAGAAACAAACTTAATATTATTGTATTTAGTAGTTTCCATTGGAGACTCATCTGGATTAGTAATAGCAGTAAACATTTCTCTTAATCTATCTGGTCTATAGTTCCATACTATTATTCCATCATTATCACTTAATTTACCTTCATTAATTACACTAGGTAATATAAATTCATCTGTAATACCTTTAGTATATTGGTCTTCAAATACTTCTAAAAAGTCATTATACTTATTACCTATTCCATAGCATATAGCATCATATGCTAGTTTTAATCTGTCATAATTATTATCTCTATCCATAGCATAATATCTACCTGAAATAGTAGCTATCTTACCATCATTTTTTTCATTAATCTTTTCTTCTAATTTTTTAATAAATTTAGGTGCACTATGTATATCAGTATCTCTTCCATCAGTAAATAAATGAAAGTAAATTTCTTTTATACCATTAGCTCTACACATATCAATAATAGCCATTATATGAGAAGTATGTGAATGAATTCCTCCATCACTAATTAATCCCATTAAGTGTAATTTAGAATTGTTTTCTTTTACATGATTCATTACTTTTAAAATATTTTCATTAGAGAAAAATGATTTATCTTCTATAGCATGATTAATCATTTCTAAAGATTGGTATACAATTCTTCCTGCACCTATATTCATATGTCCTACTTCACTAGTACCCATTTGTCCTTTAGGTAAACCTACTTCTTGTCCACTTGCTTCTAGGCAAGTATAACAGTAATTATCTTTTATAAAATCTAGAGTTGGAGTATTAGCATTATCAAAGGCATTATAAGGACCTTTTGGTGCTATACCGCAACCATCTAATATACATAATACTAAAGGTTTTTTCATATTTCCCTCCTATATATATTCTTTTCTAATAATTCACTTAGTGGTTTAAACTCTTGTGAATCATCTATTCTTTCTTGTAGATATTCTCCATCTTGCCAATAAGCTCTATAACCATATGGTTCTATATTATGGTAAGATGCATCACTCATTATTAATCTATATTTATCATCTACTATTTCTAAAGCAGTACAATTTGACATAAACAAACCAATTTGGTCTGTTTTCTTTAATAATTCTTTAACACTATCTTGTCTACCAGGTTCATCACTGTGTGGAACAAATAATCCATCAATGAATCCTAAACATTCCATTCCTATTAATGGTTGGTCTGGTCCATATTTAATTTTTAATGAATCTGTTGAACATTCTTTAAACCAACAATTTGCTCCAGCAGATACTCCACACATTACTTTTCCATCTTCCCAGGCTTTTCTTAATATTTTATCAAATCCTGTTTCTTTCCAAAGTTTAATCATATCAAGTGTATTTCCTCCACCTTCATAGATTATATCAGCCCAATCTATTAAACTTTGTACATATTCTTTATCATTTAATTTATCACTTTTTAAATCTTTACATGGACAATTATATTTTCCATTATAGATATTATTTATTACTTCAAAATAGAATTGTTGATTTTCTAATAACTGTGAATGTGCTATCATTAAGACATTTGGATGTTCTTTTCCTGTTAATTTTATAATTTCTTGATCCATAGGTCCTGTTTCATAAGGATACTTTACTCCATTTTTTACTCTTCCGTTTTCTCCTCCACCAATAGCTACTATTTTTCTATTCATATTATCACCTAACACATATCTTTCTTACATGTAATTTGTTCTTCTTCATAGCAAGTCATTAAGCATTTAAATTTATTATAGATTTCTTTCTTTTGTTTATCAGTTAATTTAGCATATGGATCAATTAAACTTTCTGGAATACCTTCTTCCATTTGAACTGCTGTTCCATTAGATACTACTACTACATTAGGAGCATATATTCTTTTTTCTCCTGTATAGATTTTTTCATTATCTTTTGTAAGAGTATAATCACTTAATACATTACTAAAATGCTCTATTAGTTTTAAGTAATCTTTATCTCCTTCTTGAACAGTAATAATATTATTATTTTCATCTACTTGTTTAACATCTCTTATATCTTTTACATCTACATAATATATTTTATCTATACCTTTATCTTTAGCTACATTAATTAACTCAGTAATTACACTTCTACACCATGGACATTCTTTGAATCCAAAGTACACTATAAATGTTTCTTTATTTTCTACTCTTTTAACTATATCAGTTGTAGTTTGATAGATAATTGGATTAGCTGTTGGAATATTTAATTCTCTATATTTATTACCATGTCCATTATCTTTATTATTTATACTTTCATATTCTTCTTTAAATTTATAAGCATCTGTTGTTTTATCTACACATCCTGTTAATAAAAATAAGCTTAATAATATTATTGTTGTTAGTACTATCTTTTTCATAATTACACCTCAATATAATTATAACAAATTTCTTATATTTTTACATAAAAAAATAACTCAACAATTAGTTGAGTTATTTAATTAGTTTTGTTTTGTTAATCCTGCTCCTGTATCTCCTGTAGCTAATGTAATCTTACTACAATCTTCTGATATTAAATATGCTTTTGGGCTTGTATAACTTGGGTCTTTATCTTTTGGACCAGTTGTATGTTTACTATATACAAAAATTATAGTGTTATCTGCAACATAAAATACACCAAATTCTTCTTTTCCTTCAACTTTAAAAGTTCCATCTTCTTTTAATATCCATTTTTCATTACCTTCTGTTCCATCTAATGTATATGTTCCATAGCATTTTGCTGTTGGTGTTGAAACTGTTTTTGTTTTTGTTTCTGTTAATTTCTTTTCACATTCTACTTTCTCTTTTAATACTTCTATTGAATTCATTTGTCCAATATACCATCCAGCTAACCCGGCACAGGCAATTAAAATAATTGCTATTAAAATACCAAATACTGGGCTTTTCTTTTTTGGTTGTACAACCATATTTTCATTTTCCATATAATATCTCCTTTATTATTAACTTAATTATATACTAATATAATAATTATTTCAGTAAATAAATTAAAAAAAATGATAGTTGTCATTTATTTACAACTATCATTTAATTTAATTGGTATTGTGTAAGTAATGGTTTTATTATTATCATCTTTAGCTTCTATTTCTAGTGTTAAACTACTCTTACTTAAGTTCTTACATGTTTTAGAAGAATGATTTGTATTTACTTGAAGTTCTTTTAAGAAATCTTCTAGATTAGTATTCTTCTTTTTATCACATGTACTTATTTTAGTTTTAGTATCATTATATGTTTCATATAAAGTACAAGTAATACTTTTATATTTAGCAGTATCTTCTTTTCCACAGAATTCTACATTAGATATGTATATAGTAGCTTTATCACTATTATATGCAGCACTACCACTTATTTTAAAATCACTACATGTAGTAGTTATTGTTTTAAATTCATAATCAGAACTTTTTCCATATAATATATAACCTACTATTAATAAAACAATTAATAAAACTACTAATAATAATGGATAAAGATTTTTCTTTTTATCTTTCTTTTCTCCATCTAATATTTCATCTATATCTATATTAAACATTTTACTCATTTCTTTTATTATAGATATATCAGGAACATTCTTACCATTTTCCCATTTAGATACTGCTTGATAAGTAACTCCTAATTTATCGGCTAATTCTTTTTGAGTTAGTTTATTTTCTTCACGTATCTTTTTTATGAATTGTCCTATTTTTTCTTGATTCATAATATTACTCCTATTATTTTTGGATTGGTCCTTTTCTATCTTTATCTATTTTTTCTTCTAATTCACTTTTTAATGTTTTTAATGTAAATTCTATGAATGGAGTTATATCTCCTTTATTACATTTAATTATTGCTTTTTTATATTCAGTTCTATTCTTATACATTCCTTTATTGAACATAATAAGTGGATCTTCTTTTTGTTTTATTAGATACCACATAGATAGTGTTCTTGCAGTTCTACCATTAATATCAAAGTATGGATGTACTTTACCAATATAATAATGAATTATTTGAGATTTAATATATATATCTACTATATTACTTTCATTATCTGTATTTATGTATTCAAATAAATCATCCATTTTATTACTTACTAGAGATGGGTCTATTCCTTTATCATAACCTCCTAAAAGATTATGTGATCCATCTAATATATATACGTCTTTTTGTCTATAGTATTCTCCCATATTTTCTATGGAATAATCATCTAATAAACCATTACTTAAAATATCATATAGTTCTTTTACTGTATCTTTATTAATTGTTTTTGTTTCTAATATATAATTATATCCTTTAGCTAAATTTCTTTGGTCTTGACCTAATTCATATTCTAAAGATGAAACTAATTCATCATAAGCATCAAAACCTCTTAGACACTTAATAAGATCTTCTATATCTTTTTTTAATCCTATTATCGGAATTTTATTATAGAAGATATTTTTATCAGCTTCTATTTTTAATTTTAATACTTTAAATCCTAACATCGTGCACCTCTTTTATAAATACCATAGTGGTTCATTATTCTTTAGAACAGTTTTAATAATTCCTCCACCTAAGCATTCTTCACCATTATAGAATACACATGCTTGTCCTGGAGTTACTCTTTTTACTCCTTGTGGATATTTTACTAATACTTCTCCATTATCTAACCATTCTAATTCTACATCTATATCTTCTTGTCTATATCTAAATTTAGCTGTACATTTAGTTATCTTTTCTTCACCTAAATAGTTTATTTCATCTACTATACATGAATCAGATACTAAATAATCATTATCTTCACCAATACAGATATAAAGAATATTCTTCTTTAAGTCTTTACCAACTACAAACATTCTAGAGTCTGTTCCGCCGATATTTAATCCTCTTCTTTGACCTATTGTGTAATACATTAAACCAATGTGTTTACCTATTACTTCATTAGTATCTATATTTACAATATCTCCTGGTTGATTAGGTAAATAATTTTTTAAGAAATTAGTTAAGTTTCTTTCACCTATAAAGCAAATACCAGTAGAGTCTTTTTTATCTGCAGTTACTAATCCATATTCTTCAGCAACACGTCTTACATCTGGTTTTACCATATCACCTATTGGGAATAATACATTCTTTAATTGGTCTTTAGTTACTTGAGATAAGAAATAAGTTTGATCCTTATTAGAGTCTACTGCACGTAATAATTTACCATCTTTTATTCTTGCATAATGGCCTGTAGCTATATAGTCTGCCCCTAGGCGTTCTGCTTCTTTTACAAACATATCAAACTTAATATATTTGTTACACATAATATCAGGGTTTGGAGTTCTACCTTTTTCTAATTCATCTAAGAAATATTTAAATACATAATCATAATATTCTTTTACAAAGTCTTTTCTATGTAGTGGAATACCTAGTTTATCACAAACTTTTTTAGCGTCATTATAGTCTTCTTCTTGTGGACATATACCACTTTCTGTAGTTGGGCCATTAAGTTCTCCATCTGCTAAACTATCCCAGTTACGCATAAATAATCCTATTACTTCATAACCTTGTTTTTGTAACTCTATTGCTGCAACTGATGAGTCTACTCCACCACTCATACCAATAACAACTTTTTTCATGTATTCCACCTCCTTTATTTGGTTGCTTTATTATAACACCTTTTTTTTAATTAAACAACTAGTAATCATAATCCCATAGACTTAGTTTTCCATTTACTTCTATAGGTTTTATTTTCTTTATATTTTCTAATTTAAAAGCATATAAAGGTTTATCTCCTTCTATAGATAAATTCTTATATACTTCTTTATCTTTTTTTTGAAGTTCTTTTATTAATTTATCATCTACTAATATACAATCAGTTATAGTAGCTTTAGCAATTATATGTCCTTCATTATACTTTATATTTCTATCAATAAATCTATCTTTATTTTCTTTATTTGGAGTTTTTCCTGAGTGAATTAGAATATCTCCTCTATATTTAGTTTTCCATACTCTAAATTCATATTCCTTATAACCTTCAGCTATTAGAGTAGCCCATGGTTCTTTTATAGTAATTGCTTTCATACTATCACCAATTTAATTATATCATAAGTATTGAAATAAATAGATATCATGTTATAATAAATAACTGTAGGTGGTGTTTGGATGAAAATATATGATAAATTACTTGATATAGTAGAAAGTTATTTATGTGATGAACCAATAGAAGAGGGAAAGGGAGTTATTTCTGCTTACACATTGTGGACAGCTGTAAAGAATTACACTGATCGAATAAATTATATATTAAATGATAATAGTAAATTACTAGAATTTATTAATTATATTTTTAGTGAAGAAGCAGCTAGACATACATTTACTAATGAAGAAGCAGCCAAAGATTTTGGTATTAAGAAACCTATCTTTGGACCAATAAAGTTTAAAAAACTAACATCTTCATTTGATGAAAATACTGCTACTATAAGTTTATTCCCAACAGGGATAGGAAATAAAGATAAAAGAATAGATATACATAGAGAATTCTTTGATGATAATTATTATAGTGATCAAATGAATGATTTCTTAGTTAGAAATTGTATGACTGGTTTTGATGAAATATTTGATGAGTTAAAGTATTATTCAAGAATAAAATGTAGTGGCAAGCAAATAGTACATGATGAAGACTTTGATATTGTAATTTCTCATAACGAAGATTCTCCTCTCACTATTAGTATTGAATTAAATAAATCTGTAGATAAACATGATAGTCAATATAAGAAATACTATAATGAGGAGTTTACTATTCATGATATTATACTTGCACAACAAGATGAAATATTAAAACATATTCCTGTTAAAATTAATAAATTAGATAAATATTGTAATGGAATAATTCAAAAACGTATTGTAGATACTATTATAGTTCCTTATAAGAATCAATCTGAATCTAATGAAGGAGAAAAAGTATTACAAAAAAAATAAGACTAAGTCTTATTTTTTTATTTTATGTATTAATTTAAATAAACTATAATGCCATGTTATTGGTAGTTCATATTCTCCTATTAATTCTTCTACATAGCCATTAAATCTTCTTTTAAATTCATATATTCCATAGTCTTTAGGATGAGTATTTATATTAGCAGGTATTCCATAAAAATTATGTCTTTTATATTTATTATTAATACCATATTTAATCATTTCCCATTGAAGTAAATATTGTGCATCATATTTCATGTATTCTTCATAATTTCCTCCAGCTAGGAATATTATTTCTGGTTTAGTTAATATAAACATTGCACAAGATAATACTATTTTATCTTTACCTATTGTTTTTGCTTCTTCTAATCTTTTATCGATTGATTCTATTTCATTTAATAGACTACTCTTTGCTTTTGCATCTTTTACATCATCCATTTTTTCATACTTAGTTGTTTTTTCTTCTTTTTCTTCTTCTAATTTTTTTATGTAATCTAATAAGTTTAATTCAGCTATTAAGTATTTTACATCCTCTTTATATATATTATACATTTTTTGGTAATATTCTATTTTTCTATTAGAGAAACCTTTTCTTTTAGATGTTTCATCCATAATATCTTGAAATATATTTAATTCATCATACTTTAATTCTTTTAATTCTATCCCATATTTCTCTGTTTTTCTTATTTTATTTCTAGTAGATGATTGCATTTCTTTTAGAATAGTATCTTCATCTTTTCCTTCTAAATCTAAAGCAAACATCCATAGTACTTGTTCAGTGTTAGGGATAGATACTTTTTTAAAACCTAGTGATAATAGATTATTTACTATATTAGAATTGTCTATTCCACCTTCTTTAATATTTCCATCTATATCTCTTTCCTTATATATTACATATGGATCTATTCTTAATACATAACCATTTTTTTCTTTAATATATTTTTTTAATTCATTTGTAAAATAATCTACTAATTCTTTATTATTAAAATCTAATAAATATCCTCTAGGTGAATAAAATTCATATTTATTAAATCTTCTTATATGAGATAATAACATAGTAGCAGCAATTATTTTATTATTTTTTTCTACTCCTACATAGTTAGTATTCCAATTAGATTTTTCTCTTAATTTTGATATTTCTACAGCTGATAAAAAGGTTTTTAAAGGATGATTTTCCCAAAAACTTTTATATTCTTCTTCTGTTAGTTCTCTAAATTTCATGTAATCACATCCTATTATTATTATTATATCATTTATTCATTGAATAATTTATTAATATTTTCTTTAGGAACAAGCATTTTCATAGATTGTTCTACTCTAAATGTTAATACATCATTATCTTTAATATATTCTTCTCCATCTACACACCATGAAGCTTTTGATTTAGATAAGAATTCTAATTCAAAATTATCTGTTTGATAGTATGTTACATTAGGTATAGTTTTAACATCTACATTAGTAGCCATTACCATTAATTTAACCATTTCTTTTACTGAATTAGCATTAGCTAAACATACTTCAAATTTTTTATCATCTAATTTAACATCATAATATACATCAGGTGTTCCTGATACTCTTGAAGAATTAGTTATAAATATAAATGAGTATTCTCCAGTATATTCTTTACCATCTACTTTATATCTTATCTTATGAGTATTTATTTTAGGTCTAAATTGTTTTAAGGCATATAATAAATAAGCTAATTCACCATATTTCTTTTTTAATTCTCTAGGAGTATCATAAGCTAAATCAATATAATCTCCAAAACAAGCTACATAGACAAATGGTTTTTCATTTATATAACAAATATCCACTTTTTTTGGTTTACCTTGAAGTACTATTTCTAAGTTTTCAAATACATTTTTGTCTAGTCCATACATGTGTCCTACATCATTAGTACTACCCATAGGAAGTGGTGCGACTAATAGTTTCTTCTTTCTTTGCATATTACCACTAACTATTTCATTTAGAGTACCATCTCCACCTGCACTAACTACTAAATCTATATCATCATTTAGTACTTTCATTATTCTTTCTGCATCTTGTCTTTCTCTTGTGAAAATAATTTCTGTATCATATCCATATTTTCTTAATACATCATAAAAAGTTTGGTATGATTTAATTTTCTTTTTCTTTCCGCTTTCTGGATTCATTATGATTACACATTTTTTCATAATATCACTCCTATTTATATTTTTATTATACCACAAAAAAAATCAACTCTTCTAACGAGTTGGTTTTTCTAATAATAATTTTCTTGTGATAAAGTTAAATACCATAACAATACCAGTAGCTATTATTTTACATAACATTGAATACCATTTAAATATATCTACTGTTACATATACTATTGCGGTATTTAATAATAATCCTATAATGCTTAATACTATGAATATAATAAATTGTTTTTTAGGATCATCTTTCTTTACATCAAACACCCATTTTACACTAGCTATATAATTATATATTACGGATATACTGAATGAAATTATATTTGATGGTAGTGTTCCTAATTTTAATAATTCATGTAATATAAAGAATATTATGTAATCAATAATAGTAGCTATTCCACCTACTATTATAAATTTAAATATCTGTATTAATAATTTATTATTTTTCATATTATTTGTCTCTTTCATTTAAATTCTCTGAAATAATAAATCTTGGTCTAGCTTTAGTTTCACTGTATATTTTACCAATATACTCTCCTACTACACCTACACTAATCATATTTAATCCACCTACTATATATAGTGAGATAGATACAAGTAACCATGTAGCTACTTTCATTTTTAGAATAGCTAAAACTATAGCATATATTCCTAAACCTACACCTATTAAAGTAATAAAGAATCCTAATGAAGCAATTAATCTTAATGGTTTAACACTAAATGATGTAATACCATCCCAAGCAAAGTTTAACATCTTCTTTAATGGATATTTAGAAACTCCAGCAAATCTTTCATTTCTTTCATAATATACTACATCTGATTTAAATCCTACTAGTGGGAACATTCCTCTTAAGAATAAGTTAACTTCTTTAAAGTTTTCAAATTCATCTAATACTCTTTTAGAAGTTAATCTATAATCAGCATGATTATATACACAATCTACTCCTAAGGCTTTCATAAATTTATAGAATCCTTCAGCAGTAGCTCTTTTGAAGAAAGTATCTTTCTTTCTAGCACTTCTTACACCATATACTATGTCGCAACCTTCTTCATATTTTTCAAGCATTCCATCGATAGCATTTATATCATCTTGTAAATCTGCATCCATACTAATAATTACATCAGCATATTTTTTAGCAGTCATTAATCCACCTAATAAAGCATTTTGATGTCCTCTATTTCTAGATAGAGTTATTCCTGTGAATAATGGTTCTTTTTCACTTATTTCTTTTATTAATGACCAAGTTTTATCTTTTGAACCATCATTTACATACATAACTTTACTTTTATTTGATATTTTTTTATCCTTTATAAGTTTTTCCATTTTTACTTTTAATTGTCTTGTTGTTTCTTGTAAAACTTCTTCTTCATTGTAGCAAGGAATAACTACATATAAAATATTATCTTTTCTCATATTATCACCTATACTTCTATTGTCCTATTATCCTTTTACCTTTATCCCAAGCATCACTATCATTGAAATAATACTTAGTTACAGCTTGATTTATCCATTCATAATCTGTGTTAATTTCACCATCTTCTTCAATAGGTATTACCCATTTTTCAATTGAAGCTCCATTATAGTGACTCTTACTTATAAATGTATCTACATATATTTTTTCTTCACCATTAGCAATAGCTTTCTCTATTGTTTCTTTAGTTTCATTATTCCATTTAACTGCTTTATAACAATCATATAATGTATAAATATAAGTTACTGCTACTACAAGCATTATTATAGAGAAGAATAACTTTTTAAGAATTAAGTATTTCTTACTAAAGTCTATTCTTAATCCTACATATACTATAGCTATTATTAATGTAAGAGCCATTCCCATATATGATCTTGGCCAAGCTGTTGGTGTCATAATATATGCTGCTGTTCCAAATAATGCAGCAAGTGTTAAGAATAAAGTAATTGTATTTGTTGTATGATTTGTTTCTTTTAATAGTTCTTTTCTATTCTTAATAAATACTATAACCATTACTAGTAATAATACAAATAACATAATTATTATTAATAACCATTTTCTTGGATGAGTATAAAACCAATTAAGGAATTCTGGTACATTTGGTGGAAGTAAATTAGTAATTGTCATTATAAATCCACCTATAAATAATGTAGCACTTGCGATTAATATACTAAGTTTTGTATCTATTTTTTTCTTCTTTGAAATAATATACATAATATATATTACTAATAATAATGTTATTGTGATAAACATTTTTGATCTTAATATTCCATTATAGAACCATGGCCCTAATCCATAGAATACTTTAGTTATTAATCCACCTTCTGTTCCCATTGAACTCATTCTAACTGAATTACCTGGTGAAAAAAAGTTTGTAAAGAATCCTATTAGTGATGCAATAAAACCAAATATTGCGACTTTAGGAAGTTTCTCTTTTTTGATAAATCTAATATAGAATATTGATAAGAATATAAACATTAATAATACTAATGAATTAGTTTCAAAACCATTTCCTGCAGCTAATCCTAATATAGTTATTAATATAATATTTATAATATTATCTTTTAATGTTTTTTGTTTTCTTAATAATCTAATATAATAACCAACCAATAAGGCTACTAAGAAATACATCCATAGATATATTACTGAACCTATTTGCCAAAACATTACTTGTCCAACTGATGGTACTAATACCCAAGTTAGTCCAAATATTGTAGTAGCTAATAAAGCATTTTGTTTATCAGTTGTCTTTTCATCATCTCTTTTAACCATTCTATATATTAGATAAACTAATCCAGTATATATAAGTGAGTTTACAACATTAAATATTGGTTTAGGAAAATATAAGAATATGTAATTTATAAATGTTGATAAATATCTTCCTGTCCAAGCAAAGTAGAAAACAGTACTCCTTTCATATATTCTTAGAAAACTGAATTTACTTTCTCCTAACCATACATTATTATAAAAAGCAAAATCATCGGCTGCCCATATAGTCATTGAATTAATTATAAGTAATAAAACAAATATAGCAAAAAAAGTTATTATTAAGGTTTTATTCTTTTTTAATGTTTCTTTCATGTTTATTTCCTCCTTAATAGTTTCTTATTAATCTTTTTAATTGTTTTTAAATAACCATCCATAATAATAGATTTCTTAGTATGATCCCATGCTGATTCTATTACTGGATTATTATAAACATTAACTCTACATACTATATTTGCATATTTATTATATTCTTCTGTTACTAGAGATAATAGATTATCGCTCTTTTTATAATGTTTATCTGCAATACAGTATTCTAATAATTCTTTATATATAAAGTATTTCTTTATATCTGTTTCTTCTATATATTTTTCATTTACTATTAGATGTTCTTTTATTTCAAATAAATAATTATTCTTTATTATTTCTAATAAACTTTTAATAATATTATTTTCATCTATTTCTTTAAATGCATCTTTAGTAATCATAATAGATGAATATGAGAATTTACCAGTTACAATTCTATTTAATGCTTGTGTATTACTATTATTTATAATAGATATTTTAGCATTATTTAATTTCATAAATTCTAATTGTTTTTCTATTTTAGTTAGACTATATATTTCTTTTTTAGTTATAAAAGTAATATATGGATTCTTTATTGATTTCTTAATATCAGATAACCAATTATCATTATTTTTATTGACTACTATTACATCTATATTTTCATATGTTTGATTTATACTGATATTATCAAATGCGATTACTGTTACTTTATCAGTTATCTTATTCTTTTTAAATTTATTATAGATATCACTACACTTCTTATCACAATAGTCTTTTGCTTCATCATATGGTGTATATGTTAAGAATTTAGACATATTATTATAGAAGTTATATAGTGATCCATCTAATTCAATCTTTCTTTTATCAGTTATATCTTCCATTAGTTTTATCCAAAAAGGATTTCCTTCTGATTTAACTTTTGGACTTACATTAGTAACTTGTTTACTATGATATCTCGATGCTGATAAAACTAGTGGTAAATGAATAATTTTATATTTTTTAAACATTCTTTCCCACATTTCATAGTCTTGAACTGCTACTAATTTTTCACTAAATAATCCACAAGTATCATAAGCTTTTTTAGGTATTAATAATGTTATACCATTTATTTTTCCATGTAATAATGCATATTCTGTTTTTTCACCAAACTCATCAAATTGTTTTTGACATATTTCAATAAGTTTACCATTTTTATTAATAAGTGAATGATCTGAATAAACAATCACATCTTTATGTAATAATCTATTATTTTTTAAATATTCAATTTGAGCTTCTATCTTATTAGGGTAAATTAAATCATCATGTGATACCCAGGAGATGTACTCACCTTTAGACTCTTTAATTGCATAATTTAGTGCGGAAGATACTCCTCCATTTGGTTTACTAAAATAACGGATTTTATCTCCATATGATTTAGCTATATTTTCTGTTTTTCCATTATCAGTACTTCCATCATTAACTACTACAATTTCAATATTCTTATATGTTTGTGCTATAGCACTATCTATTGCTTCTTTTAAATACTTTGACCCATTATAAACTGGGATTATTATTGATACCAATGGTAACTTCATATCACACCTCATCATATAAATTATTATTAATATTTTCTTCTATATCTACTTTATCTAAATCATTAAAAAATCTAGTTCTATTTTTATTTTCAAAAACTGATTCTATTGCTGATTTATTATACTTCAATACTTTGTCATTAACTTTTTTAATATCAAAGTTTTCTTGAACTTGATTGAATAAATCTTCACCACGTTTTGTATTAATAAATACTACACTGCACCCCTTATCATCATCAAATTCTTTTAATTCATCTTGTATTCCCCAGAAGTCTCCTAAAGTCATATCACTACCACTTGTGAATCCTTTAGCGCTACAATTGTAACAACTCTTTCTTAAGTATAGATTTCTAAGGAATCCTTTCATATAAACGTTTTGATCAAATCTTTCATTTAAGATATTTCCATCTTCAAATTCAATCTTAGTATGGAAGTTTTTCCATCCTTCATCTTTATTTCTAAAACTATATTTTACTACATTCGATTTATACTTTTCTTCAAGTTTTGAAATATATTTAGAGAATACTAATGGACTTGGTACTCCATGACATATTACATCTACTGTGTATAAATTATCATATTCTTTATTTAAGAATAAATGTAATCCTTTTATCTGACATGGTGTACCTACATATAATACAATTCTTTTATCATTTAAATACTCTTTTACTTCTTTATAAGTATTCTTAGTATTACTTTGAAGGTACTTACTTCCTTGAAGTTTATGTAAATCTTTTTTATCAGCAATAGCAATATGTTTTAAATCTAAATTTTCATCAAATGCAGATCCAAATACTACACCTTGTCTACTTAATACTTCATCGGCTAAGTGATAGAATACTCCACCACTAGAACTTGTTTTTCTTACTTTATCTCCAGCTTTAACAGCAAAACATTTTCTATTGTTTTCTGTCTTTACGCTATTATATACAGGACAAGCTTTTATACATTTTCCACAATGAATACATTTTGAATAATCTACTTGTGGATATAAGAAACCTTCTTTATTTTTACTAAAACTTATACATCCTTTTGGGCATGCATTAGCACAAGCTCTACAACCTGTACACTCGTCTTGTGGTAATTCTTTTGAACTTTTCTTTTTACGTAATTCTTCAATTAATGAACTACATTCTTTTAGTGGTTTAATATACTCTGGAATTTTCTTATTTAAGTATTTCTTTATATCATCACAATTATCTTCTATATACTTATAAGCTTCTAATAGTTTATTTGGTTCATTTAAATCATTAACAGATATTACGTATTTTTCGTAACTACCAAATAGGTCTTTAGCAATACCTTTAGATTTAACACTATACCCTACTACTAGTGTTGGAACACAACTACTATATGCAGCTATTGTGGCATGAGTTCTAGCTCCAACAAATATCTTACAAGAACTAATATAACCTTTTAACTTAGAAGCATTATTCTCTTTAATTATACAAATTCTATTAGTATAAGAGAATTCATCATATAATTCTTGAAGTGGTTCTAAGTCATTTTGTTTATCCCAAAATACATGTGGGATTAAAGCAACAGACATATCTGTTTCTTCTAAAATATATTTTATTAAATTAACATAGTTTAAATATATTTGTTCAGGATTTTCAGTATAAGATTTAATTAATGGACTAACATTAATTCCTACTGTATTACCATCTATAAATTCTTTTGGTAATTCTACTTCTTCTTTTTCTAATATAAAAGCTGAATCTGGAATTAAATGAGTATTTTTAGTTATTCCATTATTAATTAAATTATTATATGTTATTGTTTCTCTAGCAATTATCATGTCATATAGATTAAGATCTCTTAATACTTCTGAATCATCAAATACTTCTTCATTTATACTGCATCCTTGAAGTATAGTCTTAATACCATATTTATGGAATATTTTATTGTATTGAGCTAGGAGTTTATTTATTTCTTCTCCATAACAATAATTATCTCCACCTATAGAAAAGGCTATTGAATTTTTCTTTAATTTTTTTACAAATTCTTCGATACCTAAATCTTCAAAATCAAATTTTGTATCACCCATATAAACAGGTTTATTTGTATTATTACTATCAGTAGGTTTTACTATATATTTAATATATCTACCAATATTCTTATTAATATCTTCTTTTCTTCTAAATGTGATTAATGCATTATTTTTAGCTGGTTTTTTATTAACTTGTGTTAAAGTCTTTAATAAAGCTTCACATCCACAGTTATTACTTCCACTATGAAAGTAATATATATTTTCAACATCTTTAGATATATCATAATCTATGAAATTCTTTAGAACATTTAGTTCTTCTTCATAGTTATTTATTTTATTTTCTTTTTCATTTAATTTTTCTTCTAATTTTTTTATTTTTTGTTCATTATTATTTACTGCTTTTATTAAGTTACTTTCCCAATTAACTTCTCTTATTATCCATCTTTTTATTCTTCCTAGAAACTTTCTTACTTTTTGATACATAGCTTTCTTTTTACTCTTCCTGCTGTTCTTCTTAAGTAGTTTGCTGCTCTTCTTCCTTGGAAGCTTATCTTTTGTTGTATTGGGAAATACTTATATGGTTTTTCTATAAAACCTTTTTTAAATAGTAATGAAATATCTTTTTTCAATAATAAATATCTAGCTTTTATTGTTTCACTAATATATGGATGTTTCTCTATATTAGTTATATTTAATGAATCTATTATATTCTTTACTTCTTTAGTTAATTCTTCTTTTTCTTCATCATTTAATTCTAGTATTGGTATTTTTTCTAATACATAGAAATTAAATTCTAATATTATGAATGTTTGAAGGAAACTTGGCGTTTCTTTATATTTTTTCTTATAAAAATTTAATAAGTCTTTAAGCAAGTAACCAGACATATTAAACACATTAGCTTTATGTTTAATTGTTTGTGTTGCTGATGTACCATTACTTCTTATACGATGCCAATATGTTGCATCTGAGATTACTCCGCATTTAGGATTATCTCTAAATATTCTATATAAATAATGACTATCTTCATGTATCTTTAAATTCTCATCATATTCATATTTATGTGCTTCTTTTTCTTTAATGAAAGATGCTCCTACTTGGCATTGCATAAAACTATAATCTTTTGTCATATCAACAATTCTAGTTTTCTTAAAGAATTCTTCATTAACCCATGATCCTGATGATTTTTCAAAGTTTACTAGATTAATAGCTACAACATCTGTATCTTTATTCTTCTTATAGAATTCACTTACTTTCTTAAAAGCATCTTTAGAAAAATAATCATCACTGTCTAAGAAATTTATAATCTTACCAGTAGCTACTTTTAATCCTCTATTTCTTGCGCTACTAACTCCACCATTACGTTTCTTTATATACTTAATATTATTTGGATATTTTTTTGCATATTCTTTGCAAATTTTTTCACTATTATCTGGGCTACCATCATTAACTAATATAATTTCAATATTATCTTCAAAACCAATTGTTTGGTTAATAACACTATCTATAGCTTCTTTAAGATATTTTTCTACATTATAAATAGCCATTACTACTGAAAATTCAAATTGTTTTTTATTTTGTTTTTTCATAGCCCATCTCTCCTATTTAGTCATATTTTTTTTGTGGAATAAATATTCTTATTATTCTCCATAATCTAAGTTTATCACAGATTCTTATAATAATGTGTTTACTTATTCCTATAAATCCATAACCCCTACATAATGTAATAAATTTATCAAATTTATTTTTATAATTAAAATAGTATCTATAATGACATTTAATACAAATTCTCATTTTATCTGTCATTTTCTTTATATGTTTATCATTTGTTTTTTCATATAAATAATCAATTGTATTATAAAGACCCATATCATTAATAATTAATTGTATTTGATCTAATAATTCTTGATTTACTTCTTTTACTTTTCTATCTTTAATTTTTCTAAATTTATGACATTTTTTATAGTAATTATAAAGACAAGAATAGATATCTTCTTCTTTATTATCTTTATAAATTTTATTCATCTTTTTAGTAGCAGATTTTTTTATTTCCTCTGCTTTATTTAAAGCATGTTTTTTAGCTTCTACATAATCATTTTTAGAATTACCCATATTTATTCTTAAATATCTTTCCATTCTTACATAGAAATCATAAATACTATGCATTAATCTAATCTTTGTTTCATCAGGTGTTTCTTCTTGGAATTTTATCCATAAGAAATTATTTTCTTCAATAACTTTTGGATTAACATTTGTTACTTGACCAGCATGTACTCTTGTTGAATTTGTTATTTTTGGAATAAATATATATCTATATTTCTTCATAAAATCAAAGAATAACAAATAATCTTGTACACATCTATATTTTGTATCAAATACACCACATTCATCAAATGCATCTTTAGGTATTAATAATGCTGTTCCAGATATTAATCCACGAAGAAGTGCTAATTCTGGTTTATCATTTGGTCTATATACACCAAAACTAGTTTCTCCAATTACTTTTGATTTTTCATTTATAACATCATAATCAGTATATGTAATAACTTTTTTATTTAATAAGTTATTATTTATTAAATAATACATTTGAGTAGATATTTTATTTTCATAATATCTATCATCATGTGAAAGCCATGAGAAATATGCACCTTTCATCTTACTAATTCCAAAGTTAAGTGCAGTAGATACTCCACCATTTTCTTTTTTATAGTAAGTTATTTTATCTCCATAAGATAATGCAATTTCTTCTGTTTTTCCATCATCTTTACTACCATCATTTACTACGATTATTTCTATATTTGGATAGTCTTGTTTAAGTGCACTATCTATTGCTTCTCTCATATAGTTTGATCCATTATATACTGGAACAATTATTGATACTAATGGATATTTTTCTCTAACTTTTTTTATTTCTTGTTCATAGATATTATTCTTCATTACTTTTGTTTTATACTCTTTTTCATAATAATCTATGTCATCTTTTAAATTCATTTCTTTAGCATATTCTAGTTTTTTTACGATATATTTTTGATTTACTAATTCTTCTAAATAATCATAATTATCTAATTTCATTTTCTTTAATGTAGTAAGTATAATCTTTTTATACTCATCATACATTTCATATAATCTACCAGGTTTTTCATTTTTATAATTTCTTGATAAACTTGTACTTCTAGTAACAAAGTATATACCAGGTGTATTTATATAATCAGATTCATAATTATAAAACATTGGTAGAAGAATTTGATAGTTTTGTCCATCTCTTGATTCATATATATCTCTATCTTTAACTACTTTATCAAATGCTTTTGTTCTTATTGCTACATAAGTAAAATTATAATTTACTTCTAAAATCATATTTAAGAAAAGATGTTTTTCAAATGGATTAGTATTCCAATCATTAATCATATTGAATTCTTTTTTACCAATTTGATCTACTTCATCTTCAGGAACTAAGTATCCATTTCTTTGAATAACATTAACATTTTCTTTAGAATTAAATAATTTAATAAATGATTCTACATAGTCTTCAGTTATCATATCATCAGAATTAATATAACTAAAATAATCACCAGTTACTAGTTTTAAACCAGTATTGATTGCTCCACCTAATCCTTTATTTTCTTGTGTTTTAATTATTACTTTGTATTTAACTTCTTTCTTAAACTTATTCATCATGTCTAATGTTTTATCTGTACTTCCATCATTAATTAATATAATTTCTAAGTTCTTATAAGTTTGTTTTTTTAAGCATTTTAATAATCTATCTAAATAGTCCTCACTATTATAACAAGGTATGATTATACTAAAAAGTTCTTTGTTTGTTTTTTTCATAGTGAAACTTCCCTCCATACTAATTAAATTATACCACATTATTATGTTTTTCCTAACAAAATCGTTAAAAAAAACATCATATTTCTATGATATTTTATTATTATTTATTATTTTTTCTCCAAACCATTTTATTAACTACTCCAGTATAAGATTGAATTATTTTAACTACCTTATCTGAAACATTAATATCAACATAATTTGGTACTGGAATTCCATTATCTCCATTCTTATTCATTTCAACAGCAACTTCTACGGCATTTAATAAATCTTTAGTATTAATTCCTGCTAGAACGAAGTCTCCTTTATCTAAAGCTTCTGGTCTTTCAGTACTAGTTCTTATACATACTGCTGGGATTGGTTCATTCTTAGATATATAGAATGAACTTTCTTCAGGTAATGTTCCTGAATCACTTACTACACAGAAAGCATTCTTTTGTAGATTATTATAATCATGGAATCCTAATGGTTCATGTTGAATTACTCTAGGATCTAACTTAAAA
>JAFZPS010000012.1 GCA_017550205.1 Bacilli bacterium
GAGGAAATATTTAATTCAGTTTTATTTTGTCTTGAATTAGTATTTTTCTTGGTTTGTATGTATTTAGTATATGTAGTATAGTCTCATTCGAGGTGGTTAAATGAACTATTATAATGAGATAAAACAAGAACTAATAAATAACGAGATTAATAGAAAAGTGAAAGAATACTCTATTAATAGAAGTGACTTAAATACTTACTATAACGTGGGTAAACTAATTATAGCAGCGCAGGGAGGAGAAGCAAGAGCCAAGTATGGGAATCAATTAATAAAAGAATATTCAAAAAAATTAAGTCATGAACTAGGTAGTGGATATAGTGAAAGATCTTTAAAAGATATGAGAAAGTTTTTTCTATTTATTAAAAAAGGGCACGCAGTGCATGCCCAATTAAGTTGGAATCATTATAAGAAACTATTTTCGATTAATGATGATAATAAAATAGAATTTTACATTCGTGAAATTATGAATGAACACCTTAGCTATAGAGAACTTACTAAAAGAATTAAATCTAAAGAATATGAAAGATTACCAGAATCTACTAAGAATAAATTAATTAATAAAGAAGATATTTCTATAGAAGATAATATTAAGAATCCTATTATTATAAAAAATAATAGTAATGAAGAAATAAATGAAAAAATCCTCCAAAGATTAATATTAGAAGATATTACTAATTTTATGAAAGAACTAGGTAATGGTTATTCTTTTATAGATAATGAATATAAGATTAAAGTAGGAGATAGATATAACTACATAGACATACTTTTATACAATATTGAGTTTAATTGTTACGTTGTAGTAGAACTAAAGGTAACTGAATTAAAGAAAGAACATATAGGTCAAATAGAAGTTTATATGAATTATATAGATACTAATTTAAAGAAGATAACTCAGAATAAAACTATAGGTATAATTATTTGTAGGAAGAATAATGAATATATAATAGAATATTGTAGTGATAAAAGAATACTAAGTAGAGAATATGAATTAATATAAAAATCATGTTATAATTAATTAGAGGTGTAAGATATGAACGAATATATTAATTTAGATGAGAAAAATATTAATGATGAACATATATGTTGTGCTATAGGTGATCCTAAGCATCAAGATGGTGTAGATAAAAAGAAAGAATGGATTAAAAGTAAATTAAAAGATGGTCATGTATTTAGAAAGCTAAATGCTAGAGGTAAAATCTTTATTGAATATGAACCAATAGAAACAGCCTGGGCTCCTGTATTAGGTAAGAACTATATGTATATTTATTGTTTATGGGTAGCAGGTAGTTTTAAAGGAAAAGGTATAGGTAAAGAATTATTAGAGTACGCTATAGAAGATGCTAAAAAGAAAAAAATGAGTGGATTATGTACTATAGTAACTCAAAAGAAAAAACCATTTATTGGAGATAAAAAGTTCTTTGAACATTTTGGATTCAAAGTGGTAGATACAATTAATGATTATGAATTAATGGTTCTATCATTTGATGATAAAGATACTCCTAAATTTAGTGATACTGTTAAAAAGATGGAAATTGATAGTAAAGACTTTACTATTTATTATTCTAATGAATGTCCATATGTAGAATATGAAGTAAAAGAATTATCTGATTATGCTAAAGCTAAAGGAATTAAACTAGACTTTATAAAAATAGATTCATTAGAAAAAGCTAAGAATGCTCCATGTATATTTAATAATTGGGCTAACTTCTATAAAGGTAAGTTTATTTCTAATACTATTCTTAATGCTAATGCATTTGAGAAGTTAATAAAGTAAGAGAAGAAATTCTCTTTTTTTATGGTATAATATAGATGTTATGAAAACGGGCGTACATTCCAGTTAAAATTGGTAGAGAATGAATTTCAAATATCATATGATTGTATTTGAAAGGAGGAAATATTATGGAAATTGGTAATAAGATAATGGAATTAAGAAAGAAAAGTGGTCTTTCTCAAGAAGAACTAGCAGAAAAAGTTGGTGTAGCTAGACAAACAATTTCAAAATGGGAATTAGGAGAAACATCACCAGACTTAAAACAATCAAAAGAATTATCTAAAATATTTAAAGTTAGTTTAGATGAATTAACTGATAATGATATTAAAGATATATTAGTAGAGAAAACATCTAATACAGAAAAACTATCTAGTTTAATATTAAAACTAATTAAAGTATTAATAGTTCTTATTTTACTAGCACCAATTATTCTAGTAACATTAAAGATTATATTTAAAAATATTCATAAAAACACTTCTGGTAGATTAATGGATACATCAATTGTCTGTACTCTTCATGATGAAACATATTCATACGAATTTAATTATTATGAAACTACAGGAGAAATCACAGAAGCTGGAGGAGATGGATATTTAGCCACTATAACTAATATAGGAAACTATAGTGATGCTTATGAAGCATTAGCTATTATAGATGCTTATGTAAAGAATAATGGTGGAACCTGTGAAATAAGTGAAGCTAAAGAAGTAAAAGAAAAGAAAGAAAAAGATGTAGTAGATAATATCTCTCTTGATGAAGAAGTATATATTCCACAATTAAAAGAAATAAGTATTAATGATACTAATGATACATTTAAAATTACTAAAAAAGTAAAATGGAAA
>JAFZPS010000013.1 GCA_017550205.1 Bacilli bacterium
ATTACAATTATTAGTTATTTCAATATATATTCTTTTATACTTCTTCATATTAATTACTCTTCATTTCAAATAAGATATCACGTAATTCCATAGCTCTTTCAAAGTCTAAGTTACGTGCAGCTTCTCTCATTTCTGCTTCTATTATTTCCATATTACGAGCTATTTCTTTCTTAGTTAATTTCTTATTCTTAGTTTCTTTATTTAGATCAGTATTACTTATTACTTCTCTTATTTCTTTAATAATAGTTTTTGGAGTAATATTGTGTTCTTTATTATAGTTTTCTTGGATAGTTCTACGACGAGCAGTTTCTTCTATTGCTTCTTTCATAGAATCAGTTATTTTATCTCCATACATTATTACATGTCCATTAGCGTTTCTAGCACAACGTCCTACTGTTTGGATTAAACTTCTAGTACTTCTTAAGAATCCTTCTTTATCAGCATCTAAGATAGCTATTAAACTTACTTCTGGGATATCTATACCTTCTCTTAATAAGTTAATACCTACTACACAATCATATTTACCAGTTCTTAAATCATGTATTATTTGCATTCTTTCTAGTGTTTTAACTTCAGTATGTAGATATGCTACTTTGATATCTAATTCTTTTAGATAGTTAGTTAATTCTTCAGCCATACGAATAGTTAGTGTAGTAATAAGAACTCTTTCATTCTTAGAGATACGATCATTAATTTCACCTACTAAGTCATCTATTTGACCTTCAGTTTTTCTAACTTCTATAGTTGGATCAAGTAGTCCTGTTGGACGGATGATTTGTTCTACAAACTCACCATGAGTGTGTTCTAATTCTAAGTCTCCTGGTGTAGCAGATACATATATTACTTGATTAATCTTCTTTTCAAATTCTTCATATTTTAATGGTCTATTATCTAATGCACTAGGTAATCTAAATCCATAATCTACTAGATTCATTTTTCTTGATCTATCACCATTATACATACCTCTTACTTGAGGTAGTGTAACATGAGATTCATCTACTACTAATAAGTAATCATCTGGGAAGAAATCCATTAATGTAGTTGGAGTTTCTCCTGGTAGTCTTCCAGCCATTGGAGCCGAATAGTTTTCTACTCCACTACAGAAACCTGTTTCTTCTAACATTTCTATATCATAGTTAGTTCTTTGTTCTAGACGTTCTGCAGCTAATAGTTTATTATTTTCTTTTAAATATTTTAATCTATCTTGTAGTTCTACTTTAATTCTTTCAATACCAGCTTTTAATTTATCATCACTTGTTACGAAGTGACTTGCTGGAAAGATTGATACATTTTTAACATTCTTAGATACTACTCCAGTTAATGCATCTATTTCACTTATTCTATCTATTTCATCACCAAAGAATTCTATTCTATATCCACTAGCTCTTTGATATGCTGGGATTATTTCTAAAACATCTCCTCTTACTCTAAAAGTACCACGTTTAAAATCTAAATCATTTCTTTCATATAACATATCAACTAGTTTAGTTAATACTTCATTTCTTGAGATAGTTTCTCCTACTGTTAGAGTAATCATTTTATTTTTATATTCATCAACTTCTCCAATACCATAGATGCAAGATACTGATGCGACTACTATTACATCTCTTCTTGAGATAAGTGCACTTGTTGCAGCATGTCTTAATTCATCTATTTCATCGTTTATTGAAGAATCTTTTTCAATATAAGTATCAGTAGATGGTACATATGCTTCTGGTTGATAGTAATCATAATATGATACAAAGTATTCTACTCTATTATTTGGAAACAATTCTTTTAATTCAGAATATAATTGTCCAGCTAAAGTTTTATTATGTGCTAGTACTAAAGTAGGCTTATTTACTTCTTTTATTACATTAGCAATAGTAAATGTTTTACCTGTACCAGTAGCACCTAAAAGAACTTGTTCTTTCTTACCTTCATTAAGACCTTCTACTAATTCTTTTATAGCTTTAGGTTGGTCTCCACTAGGGGTATAATTAGATACTAATTCAAACATATTACCACCTCTTTTCTTTCTGTATTTTATCATTTATTACAAATTAAAACAAGGATATAAATAGTATACCCTTGTTTATTATTAATATGCTTTATTACCATTTTCTAATTTAGATATATTTTCTTTCTTTTTTTCAAAAATATTATGTTCAATGGCAACTACTTTAATTTCTTCATCAAATACTATCTCATCATTTTCTCCTTTTTTTGAAATAGTCATTGATCCTTCTTTTATTGCTTCATCATATTTTCTATTTATTATTTTCTCTAAAGCTTTTGATGTTATTCTTTCTGTTTTATCCTTTTCATTTAATACTTCTTCCATACCCTTTGCTTTGATATCAAATTCCATATCAATATATATATTTGGTAGGGAACCAGATACATATTCTACTATAACTGGTTTAACAGTTATTTTATCAAGATAATCTGGGTCATCATTAAAAGCTAATGTAGTACGTGTTATTAAGTAATCTTGATTTTCTTTTGTTATTATTCCTATTAATTCTCCTGCAACAGGTCCTAATGATAATGGATCCATACCCATTTGTTCTACTGATCCAATTTCATTATAGTAGTTTACTATTTTCATATAACCCTCCTATTAAACTAATTATAACATAGTAATTTTAAAATAAATCTTATTTGACATAAAAAATACAGTAGTGTGTCTACTGTATTAATCTTTTATTTTTACATAATAACTAGTATCTGCTGTTTTAACATTTAGTATTTGTCCTTCAATACCTTCTTTACCATGATCTACTAAAATCCATTCATAATGCCAATCTTCTGAACCTAAATTAGTACTACTCTTATCAACTCCACCTGAAATTATTTTTTTAGGTGTAAGTATTAAGGCATAAATATCTGTTTCTTTAATACCTTTATTTTTAGCAACTATACTATCTATTTTTGATGGATCAATTCCTATTTTAGATGCTCCTGTTTTTCCTGTATATACTTTATAAGTTCCTTGATAGTAATTATCATTTAAATCATTAACTGATTTATAGTAATAAAATTCACCATTTTTAAATGTCCAATACTCTTCACTATTAGCAAGTATTCTCCATCCACCTTCAATAGTTTTTTTACTACCTAGATTACCACTTCTAGCACTTTGGTATGTATTCCAATTACTCATAGTATCTAAATAACCAGCTAATTCATCATCATATATTGTGCTTATATTAATTTTCTTAAATAGTTTTAATACTTCTTCATCTGCTTTATTTTTATCTATACTTATTTGTGTTGTGAATGAGATTAATGCATTATTTTCTTCTGATGCGATTAAATATAATTTACCATGTCTATCACCTTTTGTATAATCCATAGATGCATAGTATATTCCATCAACTAATGTGAAAAATGTTCCTGTTCCATTGCTTATATTATCTGTTTTTCCCCAGTATTCACGGAAATCATTATATAGTTTAAATTTTCCTGTTGATGTAGAAAAATCTGTTGTTGCAGTTTCATCTAAAGCACTTGTTCCTAATGGGAATAATACTATTTCACCATTATTATAATTTAAGTATTTTTGTTTTTCTCCATTTGTTAATGTTCCTGTTGATTCTGACCATGGATAACTATATTTAATTTCAAATGATTCTCCATAATATATTTTTTCTTGTTCTGTTATTGTTGGTTTTGTATTAGTTTTATTTGAACTATTACCTACTAATATAGCTCCAAATGCAAGGAATACTACAATTGCACATATTATTAGAAATACTATAACTCCTACAACTATTCCAATTATTAATCCTACGTTACTTTTCTTTTTTTGTTCTTCATAAATTGGTTTCCCTGTATTAGGGTCATAACCTACTATTTTTCTTTCTTCATTATTCATCGTACCACCTCTTTAATATGTATTTAGTATACTATTCAACAATGAAAAATGCAATAGAATTACTATTGCATTTTCTTAAGCTATTACTTAGTTTTATACATCGATATCAACGCCATTCATATTATCATATATGCCTATAGCATTTCCATAATATGAGAATACATTACCATATCCAAGTATATCTAATGTATAGTTTTGACTATTTACTAATGTAGTGTTTTGCATAGCGTGTTGATAACTTCCATATACTGTTCCGCCCTTTGATACTTTGAAATCCATGCTTATAATTATATTTTCACCAGTTGCTGGTAATTCAACAGAGTTACCTATTCCATTTGTAGTATTTAAATAAGCGAAATGATTTATACCTGCAGTTGAATATACATAAGTATCATCGTGTGATATTAAGCTTACACCATCAAGATATGCACCAATATTATCCCAACTTCTAACACTTGGACTTACATGCCAATTATTTTGAATGCTTATAGTGCAAAGTGTTGGAAAGCATCCCTTTCCTATTTGAACGGTTTTGGATGGTGTTGAATAATATGTTGAATTTGGTAAAACATTTGGGTTTATTAATGGTAGTGGTGATTCAGTGTATGTTATTATTTCAACTTCACTATTAATCAAATCTGATTCAACAAATTCATCATACATATCTCTTGTCATTATCTCTGGATGTTTAGGATTATAAAATGTTGTTAAAAAATCATATTCTTCGCGTGTAAATTCTACTCCATTAGGATTAGTGTAATATGCTTCTTCTGCATATACATTATTAATAATTCCAAATATAAATAATCCTGTTAGCAATAATACAAAAAATTTCTTCATAGTTTCCTCCTTTCAATTATTAATTTAACTGGGGGAAATTAAAAAAAGTAGAACCTGTAAGGTTCTACTTATTATTTGAAAAGATAATTATTTATTATATCATCTGTTTTTGATTTGCAATTATCAACATTGCATATATATTCTTCTATCTCAAAATTAAACGTACCTATCAAATTAAAGTTTTCATAGAATACAATCTTTTTCATATCTTCATAGTACATTATTGCGTAATGATAATTGTCATAATAACATGCATACGTTTTATCTTCTAAGTCACATGTTTCATTTATCTTGTTAATGATTTGTTCCGTAGTTATTTCTGGTTCTGGCGGTTGTTCTTCTGGTGTTTCTTGTTCTTCTTTGTTTGGAGGAGTATCATTTTGTTTTGATTTCTCGTTCTTTTGTTCTTCATGAATTGTTGGTTGTACTTCTTCTTGTTTTATTTCCTCAATTGGTGCAGATTCTTCCAATTTAGCAAACTTCTTTGTACTATCTTGTTTTTGTTTTAAGAAGAATAAACTACTATTCTTATAATCTCTTCTATATCTTAGTTTAACAGTTTCTTTTTGATTTTCATTATAATTAATTTCTAAGTATAAGTTGTTTATTAGTGTTTTTATTTCTTTTCTTGTTATATAGTTTTTATAACCATATGAGTCTATTACTGTTATATTATCAAGATCTTGTGTTTGCATAATTATTATCTTCTTATTATCCTTTTTATAATATAGTTTTATATTATTAATATCTGCATTAATTTTATTTTTAATCTTTCCTAGTTTTAAATAATAGTTTTCACTTGTAGTTATAAATATTCCATTTGTAGTAGTAAATTTATCATTTGTATTACCTATTTTATATATTTCAATTGAGTTATATGAATTAATGAAATAATAAGATAAGAATGATAGTAATAGTATAACTATAATTGATATAGAAATCAGTGTTATTCTTTTAATTGTTTTTGTTTTCTTATTACTTTGACTTAGAATGGATAAAGTAGTTTCTTCTAGTTTTTCAATTGAATTGTTTTCACTTCTTTCTCCTCTTAATAATTCATCAATAGTAACATTAAATAATTCACTTAATTGTATTAATATTTGTGTATCTGGAGTAGTTACTCCTCTTTCCCATTTAGATACTCCTTGTCGTGATATTGGTATCATATCTGCTAATTCATACTGACTTAGTTCTTTTTCTTTTCTTAGTTCACAAATAAATTTACCTATTTTCTTTGGATCCATAATTCTTACTCCTAACCTATATAATTGTATAAGAGTGAGAATAAAATTGTAATGTAGTAGTGGTTTACATAAAAAAAGAGTATTTCTACTCTTTTATCTATTTGACCAACTACTTGGGAAATTAATTAAACTGTCTGGATTAATTAATCTATTTGTATAAGTTCCATAATCACAACCACCATTTTTCCAATGGCAATTAGCTATTTCTAAGTGTAGGTGTTCTCCTGTTGAACATCCACTAGTTCCCATATATCCAATTATATTATCTTTAGATACATATTGTCCTACCCAAATATTACCATAACTGCTTAAGTGAACATATGATGAATAGATATATCTTCCATTATAGTTATGTTTTATAACTACGATTTTAGCATTTCCATTACACCAATAGCTACACCAATAACCACTAGTACAAGCATCTGTATATATGGCATGAATCATTCCTGAAGCAATTGGGTGAATAGCAATATTTCTATTACTACTACTTATATCGACACCCATGTGTCCATTCCACATACCTCTTACATAATATCCATAATCAATTGGTCTTGAGAAGAATCCTACACTTGGAAGAGATCCTCCTGAGGCTTGGGCTATACGGAATTCACAAGCTTGAATATCTTCTGTAGCTCCACAACCTAGACTCTTATAATATTTAACACTTTCTCTTGCAGAATTTATTTGTTCCTGAATAGATGGCATACTTTCTCTTAGTTTTTCTGAATCTGCTTCAATACGAGCTTGTTCTCTCTTTAATTCTTGTTTTAATCCTTTTAACTCTTCTTCTTTTTTTCTTAATTCTTCTTGAGTAGCTTGATTCTTTTTAATTAACTCTTCTAATTCTTTCATTATTTTATTATTATACTCAGTTAATTGTTCTACTATAGATAAACGATAAATCATATCAGTTATATCATTAGCTCCAAAAGCATATTCTAGATAAGCATTTTCTCCATTAGAAACTTGATAGTAAGAAATTATATTTTTACTTTCTTCACTTTTTCTTTCTATTTCTTTTTGGCTTGCTTCTATTTCTTCTTGTAGTCTTTCTATTTCAGCTTCTGCTTCTTCTATTTGATTTTCTATATTAGCTATTTTCTTTTTAATTGCTACTACTTCAGCTTCATTTTTAGCTAAATTAGCTTTCTTATTTTCCATTTCTTGTGTATATTTAGCAACTTCATTTTCGAATTCTTGTATAGTCTTTGCACTAGTATCTATTGGTAGTGCTATGAAAGATACTAATAACAAAATTATTGAAGTTCCTACTAATATTTTTTTCATTAAATCTTTAAGTACTTTCTTACGGCACTAGCACTACCTATCATACCTACTAATATACCTATTCCTACTACTATTAATGCTGTTTGATATATAAATGGTTCTGGAATTATTAATTGAATTAATTTGGAATATAAATATCCATCAAAATGATTATAGAAAACTAAATATCCATATGTTGTGAAGGCTACTGGAACGATTGATCCAAATAATCCTAATATCATACCTTCAATTATAAATGGTAATTTTATACTGATATTACTTGCTCCTACTAATCTCATTATTCCTATTTCTTTACTTCTTGCTGATATTGTTAATTTGATAGTATTAACAATTAAGAATACTGTTACTAATACTAATGCAATAACAACAATATAAGTTAATTTTTCTATTGAAGAGAAAGCCTTTACCATTTTATCTACCATACCTTCTCCATATCTTACTACTGATACTTTATCAATAGATTCTATTTTTAAGGCTGTAGCTTTAATTTTCTCTACATTTTTTACTTTTACTTGGAAAGTATCTTTTAGAGGTGATTCTTCATCACTCCATGTTTCTAATACTGTTTTAAATACTTCTGATTCTTGTTGCATTTGTTCTTTTACTTCTTTTTTTGTTTGATATGTATATGATTCTACATTTTTAATTTTTTTAATTTTTGTTTCTACTTCTTCTACATCTTCTTCATCTGCATCAGTATCTAAGAATACAACTATTGTCATATCTTTTTCTATTGCTTGAGTAAAATTTTGAACGTTGAATGATGCTATTACTGCAACTGCTACAATAATTAAAGTTATTGTAATACATGAAATTGATGCTAAAGATAGAGAGAAGTTTCTTATTACACTTTTAAAAGCATCTCTTATGCTTCTTCCTAACATTCTAAATGGCTTCATTCTGCATACGTTCCTTTCTGTTTAAATTTTACTAGATGTCCATCTTTTAAAGTAATTACTTGTTTCTTCATCTTGTTTACTATTTCTTTATCATGTGTTGCCATGATAATAGTTGTTCCTCTTGTTTTATTGATATCTTCAAGTACTTTCATTACTTCCATACTCATATCTGGATCTAG
>JAFZPS010000014.1 GCA_017550205.1 Bacilli bacterium
GGTAATTTTAAATTGTAAGCATGATATGCTTAATTTACATAGGGAGGTAAATAAAATGAAAAAAGTTGAATTAGTAGAAGCTGTTGCTAAAGAAACAGGATTAACTAAAGCTGACTCTACTAGAGCAATCGATGCAACATTTGGTGCAATCACAAAAGCATTAGTAAAAGGAGATAAAGTTCCACTAGTTGGTTTCGGAACATTTGGTGTTTCAAAAAGAGCTGCTAGAGAAGGACGTAATCCAAGAACTGGTGCTACAGTTAAAATCGCTGCTAGAAAGGCTGTTACTTTCAAAGCAGGAAGCGCTTTAAAAGACGCTGTAAACTAATTATAGTTAATTAAAAAGAACCGTTAGGTTCTTTTATTTTTATGGTATACTATTAATGGTAGGTGATTGTTTTGCTTAATAATGCATTAAAACTACTTAAAGATATTGATAATAAAGGATTTGTATCCTATATAGTTGGTGGATTTGTTAGAGATTATTTATTAGGAATAGAATCTAATGATATAGATATATGTACTAATGCTACACCAAAAGATATAAAAGAAATATTCAAAGATAAATGTTTACCTAGTGAAGACTATGGATCTGTTACTGTTCAAATTAAAGGTGTAAATTATGAAATTACTACATTTAGACAAGAAATAGGTTATAGTGATAATAGACATCCTAATGAGATTAAGTATATTGATAATTTAGAAGATGATTTATTAAGAAGAGATTTTACTATTAATACGATATGTATGGATAAAGATGGTTATATAATAGATCATTTAGGAGGAAAAAAGGATTTAGATGATAAGATTATAAGAACTGTTGGGAATAGTTTAGATAAGTTTAATGAAGATTCTTTAAGAATACTTAGAGCTCTTAGATTTGCGACTATTTTAAATTTTGAATTAGATGAAGAATTATGTGAGGCTATAAAGAAAACTAAGAGTTCATTATATGATTTATCTTATTCTAGAAAAAAGAGTGAATTAGATAAGATATTTACTAGTCCTAATTTTAAAAAAGGTATTAAATTATTGCTTGATTTAGGGTTAGATAAAGAATTAGAAATACCTAATTTATATAAGGTATTAGAAACTGATGTTACTAGTTCTATTGGTATATGGAGTGTATTAGATGTAGGGGATAAATATCCTTTTAATAGAAATGAAATGGATTTAATAGAGGGTGTTAATAAAGTAGTAGGACTTGATAATTTAAATCCTAGTGTTTTATATAAATATGGTTTATATGTTAATAGTGTAGCAGGTAAGATTAAGAAAGATGATATAAAGAAGATAACTGAAACATATAATAATCTTGTTATTAAGAGTAGAAAAGAGATAAATATTACGGCAGAAGAGATAATGGCTATATTAGATAAAGAGCCTGGTGAATACTTAAAAGAAATTTTTGATGATATTGAAGAAGAAATATTATATAATAGATTAGAGAATGATAAGATTAGTATATCTGAGTATATTAAAAATAAATATTCTAAGAGGTGATTATATGAAGAAATTTGTATTTTTATTGATGTTATTACTATTCCCTCTTTGTGTAAATGCAGAAAGTTATAATACTAAGGTCTTAATAGATGCTAATACTAAGGTTAGTGTTATTTCAGAAAAATTTGAATATAATAATTTTATTTATAATACTAAGGTTGATGAAAAAGGATATAGTTTAATTTCTTTTGAATCTATAAAGAATAATACTGTTAGTAAGACACCAGTTAGTATTAATTTATTATTATTTGGGGAAGATAGTAAAAATATTGGATTTGTTGCTTATTGTAGTGATAAAGATTTAGATAGTAATTATTCTGGATATAAATTAAGTGGTAATAGTAGTGCACCTTTTTCTATTAGTGTAGGACCTAAATACTTTGTAGAAGGTAAAAGTGCTAGTGATGTTAAATATATTGCTGTATTAGATGATAATAAATATTGTCAAATAGGTGGATATGATAAATATAGTGGATTAACTTTAGATGAGATAGTTAATGGTGTGAGTAATAATAAAAAAGTTAGTGGTGTTCAAAAGTTAATTATTGAGATACAAGAGAAGGGTTTACTTCCTATTATTATAATCACATTAGTAGGTATAGCTGGTTTAGTAATACTTATAATGGTTATTAGTGTACTTGCTAAAAAATCTAAAGAAAGAAGAATTGCTAAGGCTGCTGAAGTAAATATTGATGTTCCTATGGAAGAAACTGTTGATTTAAACTATGATAAAGTAGATAATGAGACTTATGAGAGTGAAGAAGTTGTTTCTATGGGTGAAGTTGATAATACTGTAGAAGATAATAATAATAGTGTAGAAGAAAATACTGAAAATAGAGAAGAGGATGAAGAAGACTTAACAAAGTACTTTAATTAATTCTCTTTTTTTTTAATATGTGTTATTATAATTAATTAAGGAGATGATAATATGAAAAATTCCAAATTAATAGATATTTTTAAGAATGGAAATATTGTTGTACCTTTGTATTTACTTAAAAATTATAAAGAATTGAATATTAAAATAGATGAATTTATATTTTTAATGTATTTATATAATTTAGGAGATAAGTTTTTATTTGATCCTAATAAGTTTTCTAATGATTTAGGTATTGATACTACTAGTATAATGAATTATATAGGAATACTTTCTGATAAGAATTTAATTAGAGTGGAAGTTTTAAAGAATGATAAGAATGTTATGGAAGAAATTGTTTCTTTAGATAATTTTTATAATAAAATAACTTGTTTAACTATAGGGGAAGTTACTAAAGAAATGGATAATAAAGATTCTAATATATTTGAACTTATAGAAAAAGAATTTGGTAGGACTTTAAATTCTAATGAGTATGAGATTATTAAAGCTTGGTTAGATAATAATTATAATGAAGAATTAATTAAAGAAGCTTTAAAAGAAGCTACACGTAATAATGTTAGTAATATAAGATATATTGATAAGATTTTATATGAATGGGGTAAGAAAGATATTAATACATTAGAAGATTTAAAGAAAATGAAAAATAAACATAATGAAAAAGAAGAGAAGGATGTTGAAATAGATACTGAGATATTTGATTGGGATTGGTTAAATGAAGAAGACGAATAGTATTGATTTATATCTTGATGAGTTATTTTCTAATCCTAAGTGTGAACTTAATTATAATAATGATTATGAGTTATTAATAGCTATTGTTTTAAGTGCTCAAAGTACTGATAAAAGGGTTAATACTGTTACTCCTATAATATTTAGTAAGTATAATAGCCTTAAAGCATTAAAAAAAGCCTGTTTAGAGGATTTAGAGAGTATTATTAGACCAGTTGGGTCTTTTAGAAAAAAAGCTTCTTATATAAAGAATATAGCTATTATATTAGATGAATCTTATAATGGGGTAGTTCCAAAGAATAGGGATGAATTAATTAAATTACCTGGAGTAGGTAGAAAGACAGCTAATGTGTTTTTAAGTGAGTTTTATAATATACCTTGTATAGCTGTGGATACTCATGTGGAAAGGGTTTCTAAGAGACTTAAATTAGCTTCTAAGAATGATGATCCTTTAAAGATAGAGAAGAAGCTTGAAAAGTATTTTTCTAAAGAGGATTGGGCTAAGAGACATCTACAATTAGTATTATTTGGAAGGTATTATTGTAAGGCAATTAAACCAGAGTGTAATACTTGTAAGTTAAAAGACATTTGTATAGAAAAAAATAAACGAGTAAGTTAATCTTACTCGTTTTCATTTTCATTATTTTGTTGTTTTTCTTTACATGTTTTTGATGTTGCATCATATTCTTTATTTGAATCTTTACATACGCATGTATTTTCTGATACTGTTGCATCACTTGGACATGTTATTGTAACTTTTTCATATTTCTTTTCTGCAGCATTACTTTGGATATCATTATATGATTTATATGTAGCTATTATTTTATATGTACCATATATGCTTCCAGTTGGTGTAAATGTATATGTAGTTTTATCTGTCCATGTTATTAAAACACCATCTTTATAAACATTATATCCAAATGTACCATGATCTTCTTTTACTAAATCTCCAGGTGATACAGCACCCCATGAAAGTGTGACTTTAGTACCATCATCTGTTATTTTGAAGTTTCCTGGTGCTGGTAATTTATAATTAGAGAAATCATATTCTGTAGGTTCAGTACCCTTTTTGAAGTATTCTTGAACTGATGCTTGTCCTGGAATTGCTAGTTTTGGAGGATCAGAATTTGGAGAAATTCCTACTTTTGTTACGCTAGCTGGTTGAACGAAATCTGAACGATTTGCTTCCATTGCTCCAGAATATACTAGTGCTAAGAATAATCTATCTTTTTGAATTGTAGCAGGTATATTATGTAATACATAACCTTGTGCTATTGATTCTCTTGTGAAACTATCATATCCATACCACATACCAATTGTTGTTTGTGTTGAATATCCAATTACCCATGAGTCACGGATTGCATCCCATGGCATATTATAATCATTCATTGTATTTTCATCAAAGTTTGTAGTACCTGTTTTACATGCTACATTGTGTGGTGTACCACCAGTTAATGCAACATCTTGTAATACGCTTGATATCATGAAGGCTGTTGCTTCAGACATTACTTGTTTCTTTTCGCTTTGATGTTCTACTGTTACTCCAGTTTGGCGATATACAAATTTTGTTACTGAATATGGTTCATTGTAATATCCACCATTTGAGAATGCGGCATAGGCAGCTGCCATTTCTAATGGAGAAACACCAGTGAAGGCTCCAATTGAATGTGCTTCATGTAATCCTATTGTTGCTTGTGTATCATTCTTATCTTCTTTATTAACACAAATGTTGTTTTCTCTATCATATTTATAACCACTTGCACATATTTCAGGGGTTAATCCTAAACCGGTTACAAATTCTTTAATTTTTTCATTGTCCACTCTTTGGAATGCTTTAAGTGCTGGGATATTACGTGATGTAGATAGTGCTCTTCTTAATGTGATTTTACCGAAGTATCCACCATCCCAGTTCTTTATAGATCTACCATTTGAATATGAATATGGTGAATCATCAAATGGTTCATAAGTTGACCAGTTATTATATTCAATACCTGGACCATAATCAAATAATGGTTTAGCAGTTGATCCTGGTTGACGTTTTATTTGCGTTGCATAGTTATATTGTCTTGCTTGTCCTTGACTTCTTGAATTAATATTACGACCATTACCTATTGCTAGTATTTTACCTGTTTGTGATTCAAGTACTGCTACTCCTGATTGAACTCTATCATCAATCCATGAATAGTTTTCTCCACTTAATACTTTACTAACAGCATCTTGTCTTCCTCTATCTAGTGTTGTATATACAAGTAGTGGAGTAGTGTATGGACTAACTCCATATTTTTCTTCTAATTCTTCAGCTACTGTATCAATAAATCCTTGATATGGATTAACATTTGAGTTTGCAATATCAGCAGTTAATGATTCAACAGGAATTGCATTAGCAGCTTCTTCCTCTTCTTTTGTAATGTATCCAGCTTTTCTCATGTAATATAAAACTGTTTTACGTCTTTTTGCTGCGTTTTCTGGATTAGTTGTTGGTCTATAGTAGTTAGGAGATTTAAACATACCAGCTAAGATTGCTGCTTCACTTAAGTTAAGTTCACTAACACTCTTACCAAAATATGCATTAGATGCTTCTTCAACACCATAGATATTTCCACCTAAGAAGTGGTTATTAACATAGAACTCTATAATTTGTTCTTTTGAATAATCTTTTTCTAACATAAATACTGTTATATAGATATCTTCAAACTTACGAATAATTCCTTTAACTCCACTAGAAGCTTGTCCTAAAGGATCTGTGAAACTATTCTTAGTAACTTGCATTGATAATGTAGAAGCACCACCTGCTTCAGAACCTCTTGTTAATTGGCCAATAGTTGCCTTAATAAAACGAGGAGCATCAAATCCATTATGTTGGAAGAATCTTGAATCCTCTGTAGCAATAATTGCATCTACTAATACCTCGGGTAATTCATCATAAGTTACTTTTTCACGTTTTTCAGAACCTAGTTTAGCAATTTCAACACCATCTTTATCATAGATTCTAGACATCTCTAAAGTATTAAGTTTAGATTTTTCATATTTTGGATCAGCTTGTCCTTTTATATATATAATAAATACTGAAAATCCTACTAAACATATAATACCTAATGTAAAGAACATTATTAATATGATACTTATTAGTTTTCTTCTTTTTCTACCTTTTCTAGTAGCAATAAATCCTATTCCAAATACTATGAACATCATCATAGCTACTATTGCAGTATATTTTATTCCTAAAGCTACATAGCATACTAATAGTATTAAAATTAATGCTAAAAGAATTGCTAGTTTAATATTCCAAGCTAATTTTCTTCTTCTTACTTTTACTGTACTAGGTTGACTAGTTTTCTTTCTTTTCTTTATTTTTCGCATTTGTATACCTCCAATATAGAAT
Organism: Bacilli bacterium; assembly: GCA_017550205.1. Next base: position 6,486 of record JAFZPS010000014.1, read on the forward strand.
CAACTACTTTTAAGTAATCAACTCTTGGTCTATAACCATCCTTTATTAAATATCCTTTTTCTTTAAAATAATCAATTGGTATTGATTTTCTATCATTATTGTTAATAAAACTTAAGAAATCTTCTATTCTTAATAAATATGTTTCATTTAAAGTAGTAAATCTTATAATTAAAAAAGCTATTCCTTTGTGATTATGTATTCTTTCAAGATGTTTTATTTGATGAGGATGAATATTTTCTAAAGAAAAAGATGTTTTACTACTTGTTTCTTTAGCTTCATAATCAATATATAGTCCTTTATATAATCCATTATAATCAGTAGTTGATGGTACTGTGAAGAAAGCTTCTTTTATTTTAGCTTCACTTCTAGATGGATAATCTACTTTAGTTATTTTTATAGGTGTTGGTTTTTTATAGATAATTGCTTTATCCATATCTCTATAATACTCATTAGTTTCATTTAAATCATTTTCTAGAGTCATTCCTCTATTTTTAGAGTTCTTTATAGTAGATAAAGTAATATTATTATCTTTTTTAATACCATTAGGATAATTCATCTTTATTCACCTATTAAATATTATACTATAAAGATAA
>JAFZPS010000015.1 GCA_017550205.1 Bacilli bacterium
AACTGGTGATAATATGAATAAGAATAAAAAGAAAAAAACTAAATTAAAAAAGAAAAGTTTAGTAATTATAATTATTATTCTATTAATAATTATAGGTTCTTTAATAACTATAAAAATACTTAATGATAAAGAAGTAAAAGAAATTAAAAGTTATTTTAGTAAAACTATTACTTTGAAAAAAAATTCTAATATCTATTATAAGAATAAAAGTATTGGTAAAAACTTAGAAGTAATTAAATTAGACTAGAAAGTATTAAAGGAAAATATTTTAAAATAAAAGATACTGATTATTATGTATATTATAAAGATACTAAAAAAGATAAATCAGAAGAAAAAAACATTGTATCTTCTAACTATGTATTATTTAATAAAAATATTAAATCTAATAAGAAAGTAACTTTATATAAAGATAATAAAAAGATAATTACTCTTACTAATCTTAATCTTCCTATAGAAGGAATATCTAAAGATAACTATTATATTAGTTTCTTAAATGATACTTATATAGTTAAAAAGAATAAAAATATTAAAGAAGTAAAAAGTAATAATACTAAAGAAAAAATAGCAGATCATGTAAGTGTATTATTCTATGAATTTATAGAAGATTCTTGTAATGATTATAATTGTACTACTACTGATAATTTAAAAAATACTATTAATAAATTAAAAGAAAATGGTTATTATACAATTACTTTAGATGAATTTAAAAACTTTGTTAGTGGTAAAAAGAATTTAAAAGATAAAGCAATATATATTAATACAGCTAATTATAATGATAATATAACTAATATAAATAATGAATTAAAAGTAAATATTGAAAAGATTTATGAAGATGCTAAGTTTAGATTTATTTCTACTTATAAAGCATCTAAAGCTAATTCAGATTTAAAAAGAATTGATAGATATCAAATTAAAAGTTATACATCTATAGATGATGTAATAAAAATGGCTAATGGTGAAGAATTAAAGCAATCAACTGATGATGAAGTAAATAGACAAAGTGTTCCAGTACTTAATTACCATTTCTTCTATGTAAAAGAAAAAGAAACATGTAATGAATCCATTTGCCTAGAAACATCTAAATTTAGAGAACAACTTCAATATTTAAAAGATAATAATTTTAAAACATTAACAATGGAAGAATTTAGAAAATGGATGTATGGAGAAATAGAAATACCTTCTAAATCAATTTTATTAACTGTAGATGATGGAGCATTAGGTACAGGTAAACATAATGGTAATTATTTAAATCCAATACTTGAAGAATATAAATTAAATGCCACTCTATTCTTAATAACTGGTTGGTGGGACATAGAAAACTATCGTGGAGATTACTTAGATATCCAATCTCATACTAATGATATGCATCAATATGGAACTTGTGGTAGAGGTCAAATAAATTGTAATGGTTATGAAGCAGCTAAACAAGACTTAGCAATTTCTCTAGCCGTAGTTCAAAATAATGATTCATTCTGTTTCCCATTCTATATGACTAGTAGTGAATCATTAAGAGCAGTTAAAGATGTTGGATTTAAACTAGCATTTGTAGGTGGAAATGTTGATGCTAAAAGAACTAATAATAAATGGTTAGTTCCAAGATATCCAATTCAAAGTGATATTACATTAAATCAATTTATTAATAAAGTAAATTAAAAAGAAGATTAAATCTTCTTTTTTTGTTTAGATATATTAAGAACTATTCCAATACTAATCATACTTATTAATAAACTACTACCTCCATAAGAAAGAAAAGGAAGTGTTACTCCAGTTACTGGAATTAATCCAACTACTACAGATAAATTCATAATAGCTTGAAATATTAATTGAAATATAATTCCAAAAGATAAATACTTTGAAAATAAGTCATTTGTATTATTACTAATCTTTATACCTCTATATAAAAGTATACCAAATAAACCAACTACTATAATTGAACCCACTACTCCAAATTCTTCACATATAATTGAAAATATAAAATCAGTTTGAGGTTCAGGTAAATAGAAATGTTTCTGTATAGAATTTAAATAACCAGTACCAAGTAATCCACTAGGTCCTATAGCATATAAACTCTGTATCATTTGAAATCCTGTACCCAAAGGATCTTTCCATGGATTAATAAAAGAAGTTATTCTATCCATCCTATAAGGAGCTATTAGTATTAATAAAATTACTCCAATTATTCCTAATACTCCTCCAGTAATAAAAAATCTTTTAGGAGCCCCCGCAATAAATAAAATTGAAATAATAGATATAAACATTATAGTCGCAGTACCTAAATCAGGTTGTAACATAATTAATCCAAAGAATACTAATAATATTAATAATATAGGTATAATATCCTTTATCTTTTTAATATTACTCTTACTTAGATATTTACTAGTAAATATAATTAAACTTATTTTAGCTGCTTCACTTGGTTGTATACCTAAACTACCTATTCCAAACCAACTTCTACTACCATTTCTAATACTACCTATTCCTGGTATTAATACAAGTACTAATAATATAAAACTAATAAATAATATAATATTAGAGTATTTATAATAAAAATTATAATTAACTTTAGAAATAATAATCATAAGAATAATACCTATTATCAAAAATATACTTTGATATTTTAAGTAATGAAAAGAATCAGAAAACTTATATTCTCCCCATATAGAAGAAGATGAATATATCATTAATAATCCAAATACTGATAATATTAATACAACTAAAAAAAGTATTTTATCAAATTTCATATAATCACCATTAAATTATATGAATATATTTAATAAAATACTATAAAAAGAAAAAATCAGTATTATTAAATGAACATACAAATAAATTATTATCTTCTTCTTTTAATACTTTAAAAAATGTAGAATAATTCTGTTCTAACTCTAATTTTAAATAAGAATTATTAATAATTAATCTACTTATTTCATTCTTATATAAATTATTTATATAATGAATATCTTTTCTTTTTGAATATGGAATTGATTGATGAAATTTAATAAATATTTCTCTATCTAATCTATTCTTATCAATAGGAAGAACTAATTGTCTAAATAAATTATATCCATAATCTACTTCTTTTTTATCTAAATAATAAATATTTCTTAATATATTATAAAGTACACTAGGAGTATCTCTATATAAACTATTTATTTCATCTTTTAATTTAAAAATATAATAGACTTTCATATTATCACCATCTTCATAGTAACAAATATAAAAGTCTATTTTTGTCTATTTTAATAATTCTTCTATTTTTTCTTCTAAAGTATCTAAATCAAATCCATACTTCTTATAAACATCATTCTTTTTACCACTAGTTCCAAATTCATCTAAAGTAATTAAATATTTACTATTATATATTAATTTATTCCATGACATAGAACTAGATGCTTCTATAACTATTTTTCTAACTTCTACTGGAAGAACACTTTCAATATATTCAGGACTTTGTTTTAAGAATCTTCCTAAGTTAGGAATAGATACTACTCTTGTTTCAATACCCTTAACCATAAGTCTTTTAGCTACACCTAAAGCTAAATGTAATTCTTCTCCACTAGAAATTATAATACCTACTGGTTTATTTCTAGATTCTAAAGCAATATATCCACCTTTTTCTACTTCATTAGCTTTAGTTTCTTCTAAGATAGGAACACTATTTCTAGATAAAGAAATAACACTAGGACCACTTTCTTTAGCAAATATAGCATTATATACTCCTATCACTTCATTAGCATCAGCTGGACGGAATACATCTAAATTAGGCATTGCACGAAGTGTTAATAATTGTTCAATAGGCTGATGAGTTGGTCCATCTTGTCCCACACTAATAGAATCATGTGTAAATATAAATATATTAGGTAAATTCATAAGACATGATAATCTTAAACTTGGTTTTAAATAATCACTAAATACCATAAAAGTAGATAAATAAGGTCTAAAACCATGTAGTGCTAAACCATTAGATATAGCTCCCATAGCATTTTCCCTAACACCATAGTATATATTCTTACCTAAGTAATTATCACTACTAAAATTACCACCATCTTCTATATAAGTTTTATTAGCTCCAAATAAATCAGCACTACCACCAATCATATATGGTTTATCTTTAACCACGGCATTAAGTATCTTATATGAAGTAACTCTAGTGGCTTCAGCCAACTCTTCTGGTGCATCATAGAATAACTCTTTAACTGTAATATTCTTTTTATCATTCATGAAATAATTAAGTTCATTTCTTGTTTTTTCATCTAGAGAATCTAATTTTTCAACAAATTTTGCACTTAAGTTTTTACATCTTTCTTTAATAATATATTGGAATTCTTCAACTGCTTGTTGACTTACGATAAATGGAATATCTCTTATATCTAATTTTTCTTTTATAGCTGAAATATCATCATCATCTAATACAGCACCATGTACTTTATTAGTACCTTCTAATTTAGAATATTTACCAATTACTGTTTTAACTTCAATTAATGTTGGTTTATCATCTTGTTTTTTAGCTTCTTCTATTGCTTTAGAAATTGCTTCATAGTTATTACCATCTTCTACAGTAATTACATTCCAACCTTGAGAAGCAAATCTCATACCAACATTTTCAGTAAATGTAAGACTTGTTTTTCCATCTAAACATACATCATTTGAATCATATAGAACGATTAACTTATTCAATTTTTGAGTTCCTGCAAGTGAACAAGCTTCATAACTTATTCCTTCCATTAAATCTCCATCACCACATAATACATAAGTATAATGGTCAATTACACCTTTATATCTAGTTCTTAAATTAGCTTCTGCCATAGCCATACCAACAGCAGTAGCAATTCCTTCTCCTAAAGGTCCAGTAGTACAATCTACTCCGGGAGTAACACCATATTCTGGATGTCCTGGAGTAATAGAATCAATTTCTCTAAACTTTTTTAAATCATCTAAAGTTATTGGATAACCAGCCATATATAAAGTTGCATATAAAAGTGCAGATCCATGTCCAGCACTCATTACAAATCTATCTCTATTAAAATATTTAGGATTTTCTGGATCTATATTTAAATGATGTGCATAAAGAGCATAAATAATAGGAGCAGCCCCAAGTACTATACCTGAATGTCCACTATTAGCTTCCTTTATCATATCAATTCCTAAACATCTAATTTGATCTATTATTTTTTGTTGATTAATTTCTGATATATCATTAATATTTATCATAAATTTCAACTCCCATCTTCCCAATTAATAATATTATAACATATATATTTAATTTTTCTTTATCTTTTTATAAATCTCCATAACAACTAGAATAACAAATCCTAAAACAAATAACAAACTTAAATCCTTTAATGGTAATCCTGTAGTTTTTAAGAACGAATTAAAGAACTTAATTTGTATTACTGAAATACCCAATATAATTGAACCTATTATTCCAAATATAAATATTTTATTTGAAAATAATGAAATATTCATAATACTTTTATCTTCACTACGTGAATTAAATGCATGGAAATTTTGAATTATAATCATTAATGCCATTACATAAGTTCTAGCTACTACAACATCAACTTTCTTATAATTAAGTAAATAAATCCATAAGCCAAATACCACTATACCAATAGTAATACCAGATATTAATACTTCACTAATCATTTTTCTATCAAACAATCCACTTCTTGGGCTTTGATAAGTATTAGTCATTATACTCTTATCACCTTTTTCAAAAGATAAAGCTATATCTTGAATACCATCAGTTACAACATTTAACCATAATAATTGAATAGCTAAAAGTGGCATCGGCATATTAAATATGATAGATAATGTAAAAAATAATACTTCTGCTAAACCACAAGACAATAAGAAATAAACTATTTTTCTTATATTAGAATAAGCTACTCTACCCTCATATATACCACTAACAAGTGATTTAAAATTGTCATCTAATAATATAATCTTTGAAGTATCCTTAGCAATATCAGTACCACTACCCATACTAACACCTACATTAGCTGCTTGCAGAGCTAAAGCATCATTTACACCATCTCCTGTTACTGCCACAAATTCACCTTGTCTTTTTAATGATTCAACTATCTTTAATTTTTCTAATGAACTAACTCTAGCAAATACTTTTTTTGTTTTAACAAATTCATCAAACTCTCTATCACTTTTCTTTAAATAAGTTCTTATTTCTAAAGATGTAGTTACTTCATCATAATTATTTGTAAGTTTTAAATCTTTAGCAATTTTAAATGCTGTTAAAGGATGATCTCCTGTAATCATTAATACATTAATACCAGCATTAATAGAATCTTTTATAGACTTAATTGCTTCTTTTCTAATAGGATCAATAAATCCAACTAATCCCATGAATTTAAGATTCTTTATATCTTTTTCTGTATAATTATTTTTCTTTTCTATTTCACCAAAAGCTATAGCTATTACTCTATATCCATCTTTAGATAATTCTTCATTCTGTTTATATATTTTATTAAAACTCTTATCTTTTCTAAAATTAATACTACTAGAGAATTTACTTACTACTTCTAAAGAACCTTTGATAGTACAATAAGTTTTACCCTTATCTTCATAGAATACTGCTGAATATCCATTAGATGATTCATATGGAATAGAATCAATTATATTAACATTTTCTTTTATTTTTAATTTTTGTCCTAATACTAAGAATGCTAAATCTATTTTATCTCCTAATAAGTTATCTTTTGTAAGAGTTGCCTCATTATTAATAACTCCTAAAGTAGCTATTTCTTTAGCATATTCCAATTTTTCACCAATAACAGAACCTTCTATCATATAACCAGCACCTGTTATTTCATATTCTAAATCATTAGGTAAAACTATTTTCTTAGCAGTTTGTTCATTTACTGTTAAAGTACCAGTTTTATCACTTGCTATTACAGTACAACTGCCTAATGCTTCTACTGAATATAACTTTTTAGCAACTACTTTCTTCTTAGCCATTTTATTAGAAGCTATTGTTAAAGCCATAGTTAAAGCTAAAGGTAATCCTTCAGGTAAAGCAGATATAGCCAAAGCTATTACTGAAATTAATATTTCACTTAATTCAAAACCTTTTATATATAAAAGCACTGCTAAGACACATGAAAATATAAGTATAAAAGTACTTATTTGTGTAGAAAACTTTTCCATTCTAATAGTAAGTGGAGATTTCTCTTCTTTACTATTTTGAAGTGTATCAGCTATCTTACCTATTTCTGTATTAATTCCAGTTCCAACTACAATAGCCTTACCACTACCAGTAACTATATTACATCCTGCAAATAACATATTATATTGAGAATTTACTGGAACATCTTTTTCTTTTATAACTTTACTAGTTTTAGTAATAGGAATAGATTCACCAGTTAATATAGATTCATCTACAGTTAAATTATGTGCTTCTATTACTCTCATATCACTAGATATTTTATCTCCTGATACTAATAAAACAATATCACCTGGAACTAATTCTTTAATATCTATTTCTATCTCTTTAGAATTTCTAATTACTCTAACACTTACTGGTACTAATTCTTCTAAAGAACTAATTGTCTTATTAGCTTTATTTTCTTCATAAGCACCTATAATTAAATCAATAGACACAATAAATAATATAGATATACCATCTACTATTTCTCCACTTATAAATGAAAATGTAACCGCTATAAATAAAAGTAATACTATAGGATCAAGTATTTGACTTATAAATATTTTTAATAAACTAGTTTTTTCTTTACGAGGTATAGTATTATATCCATATTTTTCTAATCGTCTTTTAACATCAAAACTACTAAGTCCAGATTCACTAGTCTTAAAATTAGTATATAGTTCATCTACACTTTTAGAAAAATATTGGCTCATACTCTTCACCTCTCTTTACTCTATATAAAATTATAACATACAAACAATAAAAAAAGTAGACAAAGTCTACTTATTTACTTAAATCATATTTAGTAGGATCATATGCTGTTTCTTTTGTTAATATTAGTTTCTTATATCCTTTATCTTCATTTTCAAGAATAAATCTTTCAGCAATATCCATAGTTCTTTTAACAGAATTATTAATAGTTCTCATACCTGTAGATGTACGCGTTTGTTTATCAAGTATAGCATCTATATATTCTTCATCTAAAACTAATTCAATTCCAAATTGCCTTTTATATCTATCACGTTTCTTAGTATATTCACTTAATTTAGAATTTAATAAGATTTCTCTTTTAGTTTCTCTAGTTAATTCATCATATATAAGTACAGTAGTAATACGAGATAATTCTTCTTGAGTAAAATACTTTTTCTCAATTATTCTTTCTCTTACTTGTTCAGGTGTACCTAACATAGGAACAAACTTAGTAGCAGTTCCAAATCCCATTGGATTTTGTTTATCATTGATTCTATCAAATACTCCAGCATATATTTTATTAGTCATAGTAGAATCAAATACAAAACTATAACGATTATTATCTATAGGAAAACTTCCACCACCTGTAAAAGTAAGTAAAATATTTTTTACTGGAGCTTTAGTAGATAAATCACCAGCATCACTTAATTTATCAAATTCATCCAAGAACACTAAACCTCTTTGTGCTTTTTCAAGATTGCAACCAGCATTTTCATATAATGCTGTAGCCAAACTCTCAATACTTGTTCCTACAATACCCTCTGTATTCAAATTAGCTGCATTAAATTCAATCATTGGTATATTCAAATAATTACAAGCAGCTCTAACTGTTTCAGTTTTACCAGTTCCTGTAGGTCCAACAAATAGAATAGACTCTACTGTTTCACCTTCAATTGCTGTATGATTCATATATAATTTTTGAGCAAAAGTATCAATTTCACTCTCATGTCCAAAAATTCTTTCTTTTATATAATTTCTAAGTCCAATATAAGATATTTCTTTAGAACCATTAGATCCACTATTACTACTAATATCTTTTTTACCAGTACGAACTTTTTCCAATTCTTCAAAATCAATATCTCTAGTAGTTTCATAGTAATTAACTTGATCACCAGTAATACTAACTCTAGTAATACCATTAGTATCTTTAAGTTTCTTTATTGCACCTAAATTATTTTGATATCTTGTTAACATAAGCTTAATCTTTTTAAGGGTTTTACAATCAAGCATTTGTTTTACAGCTTTTTCATTTAAAACTACATTAGGAATAGAATTATCCATATAATATATACTAGAATCTTCTTCCTCTTTAAGCATATTTAAATTAATTAAATTTCTATAAGAGATACCTGCTTCATTAACATCTGTTGTATCAATAAATATAACTGTTTTTTTATAGTTTTCATAGAAATACTTACCAATGAAATCAGAATCATCACCATCATACTCAAATATTTCAGATAACTCATCATCACCATAAATCATATCAGCATAATATTTACGTCTTCCATCTAGTTTATCTAAAAAGATTGGATACTCTTTTCCATTAACACATCTAAAACCATTTTCAATGTCTTCTCCTTTTAATAATCCTCTTGGTATTAACTCAAAAAAAGTATCATCTAATTGAAATATTTCATATTTAATTGCAAATTGACATTTCATTTTCTTCATACGAACCACCCAAAATTATTATAATATTTATTCTATAGTAATGTAAATAAAAAGAACTAAATTTCTAGTCCTTTTTTTATTTGTACTGCAAGTTCACTATTTCTATATCTTAAATCATCTGTTACTTCATCTATTGGTTTTATATATGGTGGAATATCAATCTTTTGATCTGAACTAATTAATTCTATTTCTAGTATAGCCTTATCTTTCCAGAAAGGATATATATCTATTTCAAAGTATTGATTATTGTAAGATAAGCAATATCTATCTTTTACAATTTGTCCTTTTTCAGGATCTGCATTTAATAATTCACGAACATATTCATCTTGAGTTATTACTCGTTCTATTTCTATTCTCTTAATAGGTGAAATTTCAATCTTCTTAGTCTTAGAATAAGTGAAACCATCTGTTCCTCCACGTTGTCTAATTCTAACTTCTTCTTTTTCATTATCACTCTTCAAATATGTTTGTACTATTTGTACTTTTTCACAGTTAGGTAAGCTTTCTAAATATTCCAAATCAGGCATTTCTATTAAGAATTTTCTTTCTATTTCATATGGATAAGGTTCTCCTAATACACTAGCTATTTCTCTTAATAATCTTCTTAGTTTTTCTTGAAAATCAGATGAGTTATCTATTATTCTAAAGTGTGGGTGTCCTGTCCAACTAGCAATTAATTTATCATCTAAAATAGCTGCATCTTCTATAGATTCTTTTCTTGCTTTGTTATTATCTAGAGTATAGAATTTTTCAGCTCCTTTAGCAGCAGTTACTAGATTGAATACTGCATCATATGAATCTCTTAGTTTTACTTCACTTAATTTTTTAGTTTTTAATATATATTCAAATTCTTTTTTACTCATATATGCTTTATTATCGATAATGCCTCTATCAAATACCATAAGTATTTTTTCATACTTCATTCTTTTTGCAGCTTCTTCATAAGCTTTTTCTTTAGCAAGTTGTAGATCAAATAATGCATTTTGAAAATCAAGATTTGTACAACCCTCATCAGGTATTACCCCACTTGTTATTAATTCAGTAGCAGTTTCTGGTACAAATATTACTTTATATCCATACTTTTGAAAGTGGCCTTGTATCCAACTCATAGCAGTAGTTTTACCACCACAAGGCCCACCAGTAAGTACTATCTTAGTAATCTTTTGTTTTTTCTCCACTTCTTCTACTTCCTCATCCAAACTAATTAATTCATCCAAAGAAATACCAAATGTTTTAGATATTTTCTTTAAATTTACTATAGTAGGACGAGCTGTACCATTTTCCCATTTAGATACTGCTTTATCTGATACATCAAGTAATAAAGCAAGATCTTCTTGAGTTAAGTTTTTCTTTTTTCTTAACTCATACAACTTATTTCCTAATTTGTAATCTCTCATATCTTCCCTCCACATCTATATAGTACTACACTTTTTTAAAAAATTCTACTAAAAGTAGGTAAACCAATGGTAGAACTTTTTGTCATAAAAAAAAGACTATACACAAGTATAGCCTCCATCTATTGGTAAAATTACTCCAGTTACGTAACTAGCTTCATCACTAGCTAAGAAAATTGCTCCTGCATTTAATTCTCCTTCTTTACCATATCTCTTCATTGGTACATGAGAATCAGCAAATTTCTTAAACATTTCTGTATCAAGTACTGCTGTAGTAAGTTCAGTATAAAAATAACCTGGACAAATACAGTTTACTGTAATATTGTAAGGTGCTAATTCTGCTGCTGCTGCTCTAGTAAAGTTAACTACTGCTCCTTTTGATGAATGATATGCAATTGTAGGTATTTCAGTGTTTCCTACCATACCATACATAGAAGCAATATTAATTACTCTACCATAATTATTCTTTTTCATAATATTTCCAAATGCTCTAGTCATTTTAAATACACTAGTTTCATCAGTAGCAATAGTAAAGTCCCATTCTTCATCATTCATATCAAGTACACCTTTATCTTTACTACTTCCTGCACAATTTACTAATATATCTACTTTTCCAAATTCTTGTTCAGCTAACTTAGCTGCATTATCAATATCTTCTGTTAAAGTAACATCACATTTTATTGGAAGTACTTTAACTCCTAATCCTTCTAATTCACCTTTTAATTCTTCTAGTTTTTCTACACGTCTAGCAAGTATTACTAAATCAGCTCCAGCTTCTGCAAAACCTTTTGCCATTTGTTTTCCTAAACCACTAGAAGCTCCGCTAATTACTGCAACTCTTCCTTTTAAATTAAACATATAATCTCTCCTATCTTATATAAAGATTATACCATAATTTAACTTATTTTTTATGTTTTTGACGCCTGCTTTACATATTTTTACCAAAAACTGGGTCCTTATCCTTTATCTTGCACAATATGAGTAACATCAGATCCAAATCTAACAGCATCTTCTGGGAATAAATAAAAAAAACTTACTTTCCTCTTTTAAAGTAGGAGAAATACTATTACGTTGATTATTAACTTTTCCAGCATGACGACGATATAAAGCATAAACAGCTTGATTATAAATAGTTTCTAATCCTCTATGATCACAAATTTTTTTATATTAAATATATCATATACTTTCATAATACTACCCCTTTAAACGTCACATATTATACCATTTTTTCTATATTAGTTAAAATAAAAAACTAGTTTAAACTAGTTTTTCCTTTAAATAATATTTTTATATTACCATTTGATGTTTCAGCTTCGAACATATTCTTTTTTTGTAATATTTCTGGAGTCATAGTCTCATCACTATCTTTTGTACAATTTCCATTACATGTTTTCATCTTTGTATTATAATTAATTATTGACTCTAAGATTTCTACTTTAATACTACCATTTGATGTTTTAACATATGAATCAACTGAATTAATTCTTTTTAGTTTTATACTACCATTTGAACTTTTTGCCACTAACTCTAATAATTCAAGATCAGAAACTGTCAAAGTTCCATTTACAGTCTTTGCTTTTAATTTTATAACAGTATTTTTTGGAACAATTACTTCTACACTACTTGATTCTTCATTAATCATAGTAACTCCACATGAAATAAATACATTATTTCCAAAAATATTATATTGTCCTCCTTTATAAGAGTTTACTATATTTTTACTATTTTCTTTAACTAAAACATAATCATTTTCTTCTAATACTTCGAAGTCTCCTTCATATATAATAATTGGACTATCTACATCACCAGAATGTACATTTACATCACTATTAAATGCCTCTATTTTATAAGATTTAATACTTTCTCTAACTACATATTTTTTTCTTTCCATATTTCCTCCTGAATGCTTTATATTATATCATAAATATTAAAAACAGCAATAAAAAAATGGTGCCGATTAAAGGATTTGAACCTTTGACCTACGCGTTACGAGGGCGTTGCTCTACCAACTGAGCTAAATCGGCATCACAATTTTATTATAACACGATTAAAAATATATTGTATAATATTTATTAGAGGTGATTTTATGAAAATACCTAATAATAAGATTGCTCATAGAGGAATGTTCGATAATATTAAAATACCTGAGAATTCAATTGCTTCATTCAAAAGAGCTTTAAAATATAATTACTCAATAGAATTAGATATACAATTAACTAAAGATAATATATTAGTAGTATTTCATGATTCTAATCTAAAAAGAATGACCGGAATTGATAAATTAATTGAAGATACTAATTATGAAGAAATAAAAACTTTAAAATTACTAAATACTAAAGAATATATACCTACTCTAGATGAAGTATTAAATCTAATAGATAATAAAGTATTATTAGATATAGAAGTAAAGAAAACTAAAAGAATAAAAGAAATCACTAATATTTTAAAGAATAAATTATCTAATTATTCTAACTTTGTATTAAAATCATTTGATCCTAGAATAGTAAGAAGTCTAAAGAAAAATATAAATACTGAAGTTGGATATTTAATAGATTATAAAAATAAAATATTATATAGTGATTTAATAATAAAATACTCTAAAGCAGATTTTCTCTCTATCAGTAAAAAACTATTGAAACTAAAGAAATTTCAAAAATTAAAAAAGAAATATCAACTACTTATTTGGACTATTAAAGATAAAGATGAAATCAAAGATGAAAATATAATTTATATATGTAATAAATTGCCATATTAATATGGCTTTTTTATTGTAATAAAAAAGAAGAATTATCTTCTTCTTTCACTTCTATAAGGTTGTTCTATAACATCATCTGCTATAGGTGCACCTGCATAATATATAATTTCTTTTACTACATTAAGAACTTTTATTATTTTCTCTGTTCTACTTCGTTTAGTACTGCACCCTGAATCTAAGAAACTAAGTCCACTATATTCAACATCTTCATCTTGTTGAACTAATCTAATATCACTATTTTTCATAGTACCCCCCGTTAATGGCTATAATTATACCATAAAACTGCTTATAAGTCAATTAATGCTTTACTTTTACGTGTAAGCTATCTCCTTCTATATTAAGATCATTTAATACTTCTACATCTGAATCATGTTCCATTACTCTATAAACTAAACTAATTAATTCATCTGTTTTTAAATGACTAATATAATCTTGTTTTTCATATACATGATCATACCATTTCTTACAATTTTCATAATTATATCGGCATCTCGCTTCATTTGGATATTCTTTTATACTCTCTTTAGCTTTGGCAAAATCTTCTTCTGCTTTTTTTGAAAGTAACTCATGATATTCATAAGATAAAACTTGCATACCAGGAACAATAACATTTTCTATATTATGATCTTTTAAATACTCAATGAATAAGAGTAATGCATATACCTTACTAGGAGCTACATTTATATTTTCTTTACCTTGATTTAACTTATATAATTCTCTTTGAATAGTTTTACTTTTTGAACCTAAACCATTTTGTACTGCATAAATATAACATGTATTATTATCATCTATATCATATAATACTGCTGGAAGATCATATTCTTCTTGATTATTTCTTATAATAAAACACATTTTTCTTGTAGATTCATCAAAATTTACATTAATAGCTGTTCTCATAGATACATCATAACCATTAAAACTACTTACTTTTAATCCACGACCCCAACTATTTAAATTAGGAAAACGAACATCTAAAACATTATTTCTAGTAAATTGTTCTTGTCTTTCTAAGAATAATTCAACATTATCTACATCACTAACACCCATTCTAAGCCATATATATTTCATTAAATTAATAGCTATTGGTCTACCTTCTCTATGATTACCATAATATGCATTTAACCAAACAAGGTTATTTACAATATTAGTTAAAGCCGTAAAAAATCTATTAGCATCATGTACTTTTATTTGTAAACCTTTATTATTATTTTGTAATGCAAACCATAAATCTTTTTTAGTAATATTAGGAGTATAATAACCTTCTTTAATAAATGGATTACTAAAAACATCATGAAATATTTTTAAAGCATCATACCCAAATATAAAATTAATATTAGGAACGTCTTTTATATATTCATTAGTAGGATCATCTTTTACATCATAAATGGTTCTTGTTAAAAACAATTCAACAATTTCTTTAAAATCTACTTTCCCCATCACAATTACTCCCTTTTTTGTGATGCATATTATACCAAAAATTATATAAAAAGTCAAAAAAAAAGGAACTATTTAACTAGTTCACAAGTAGTTCCTAATTTCTTAGCAAAAGCTAACCACTTACTTACACTAGGAACTTTATTTACAAATATATTATCTTCTTCCCCTTCTATTTCAATCAACTTATCAATATCAATACTATCATAATTAATATTCATAATACTAGTTACTGTAGTATCTCCCCTAATAATTTCAGTATCATAATTAGCTAATCTTCTATAATTAGCATGAATACTTTTATAAGCCTCTTCATAAGTATCTAAAATATTTTCATCAGCACTTATTATTTCTTCTCTAGATTTTAATAAATTTAAAACATCACCAGTATAATATATATCATATTCTAATTTAGCTTCTCCACCTTGTAGGGAACCATTTCTAGTACAATGTTTATGTTCCATTTTAGAAGTATTAATACTTTCTCCATCTATAATTACTTCTCTATTTTTTGAATCACAACCACATAATAAAAATAATATAAAAAATAAAGTAATAATTAAACATATTTTTCTCATAAAATCACCAATTAAATTATAACATAAAAAAAGGTTTACTGTTAAATAAACTTATTAACAACAGTAAATACCTCATTAGATAATTCTTTATCCATATCATTTAAAAAACCATGTGCTGAGAAAGGTACATCCACACATTCAATTTTCTCAGAATCACCAACATATTTTTTAACATCATCTATCAACATATCAATATTACCAACTAATATTAACATTTTATCTAATTTATCATCATCTAAAACAATTTTAGAATCGGCATCATATTTATTAAAATATTTATTTATTCTTTCAATTAACCCTATATTAAAATCTTCATTCTTCATATCTTTTTTAGTATACTTAGTACCTAATACTGGATAGAATAATAATCTTTTTCTAATAGGAATATTCTTTATTAAAGAAGTTATATGACAACCAGTAGAATCACTCATAAGAATAATATTATCTTCTCTAATACTATTAATAATTAATTTATCATATAAATACATAATACAATTCTTAATTTCATTAACTATTATCCCATAACTACCTTTTATATCATCATATTCAATAGCTATAACTAAACTATTAGTTTTAATTGAAAAATTCTTACAAATATCGGAATACTTTTCAATACAATTTGTTACTTCACCATTACCATGTACATATATAATTACTTTATCTATATTAGTAACTTGTTTAGGATAAAATACTCTTACAGGTAAAATATCATCTTCCATTATAATCTTATAATCACTAATATTTTTCTTTGATATAGTAGGATGAAGTATTTCATTTACTGTACGAAATAATTTATATTTAATTTCTTTATCAAATTCATTATTTATCATGAAATCACCTATTAAAATAATATCATAAAAAAATAAGCCTATATATAATAAGCTTATCTATTTGACATTATTAGTCACTTTTTTCATTAATTTCTCTTAATAATCTTTTTATTTCATTATCTAATCTTTTATTTGATTCTTCTAAATCATCACTTACTTTAAAAGGTTCTCCTATTTTTACTTTTAAGTTTTTACCTCTAAACTTATATTCTCCTCCTATAGCATATGGAATAATATAAGCATTAGTCTTATGAGCCATACTAACTGCACCAAACTTTAATGGTAATAGTATATGATCATAATAATCATCTATAGTAATTATTCCTCCATTTATTAATTCATGTAAGTATTTATCTACATTAAATATATTATTAAGATAATCTAATTCAGAAATAGTACCATTATTCATTAATTCTTCTAAGTATAAAACTAATGATGTTTTATTCTTTTTTATTTTTTTATAGAATTTTTTATAACTCATCTCAAAGAAATATTTATTATATATTTCCTTAGCTTTCTCTTCTTTTATTCCATTTCTAGTACCTTCAGGAAATATTCCTAGAGCATGACCTTCATTTAATACTTGAATTGCAGCTTCTTTAGCATTCTCATCTTTCTTTTTTCTATCCACTGGAATACATCCAACAAATCTAAAGAACCAAGCTACTTTTTTATCATCAAAGTATTCTTTTTTAGCCATATAATGTAATTTTCTTTTAGTATAAACAATTACATTACATTGGTCCATTATATGTATATGATTACCAGCTAAAATAATTGGACCCTCTTCTAATATATTTTCTTTTCCAATAACTTGAGGTCTATACCAAAACTTATATATGGGAGATAAAATAGCTCTCATTATTCTAAATCCATTCATTTTCTATTCTCCTTTAACTTAGATTCAACTATATCCATAAGTCTTTTATTTTCTTTTTCTAAATCTTCACCAATACTAATAGGTTTTAAAAATTCTATTCTTACACTTTTACCGAAAGCTCTATATTTACCAGTAATTATAAATGGCACTATTTTACTATTAGTATCATGACTCATCTTAACAGCACCTATTTTAAAAGGCATTATTATATCTTTAGTTCTATTAATAGTACCTTCAGGAAATATTCCAATACATAAATCTTTATTCAAGAACTCTTCAGAACTACTTAAAGCATTCTTATCATGTATTTTTCTATTAACTGGTACACAACCCATACCTTTAACAATAAACTTAGTAATTCCATGGAATAACTCTTCCTTAGCTAAAAAATGGATTTGCCTTTTTTGTACACCAACTAAAGTAACTGGATCTAACCATTTAGTATGATTACCAGCTAGTACTACTCTACCATTTTTAGGAATATTCTCAAGTCCTATAACTTTAGGATGAAATAATAATTTTATTATAAATGAAACAAATGGTCTTACAACTTTATAAAACTTTGTATCCATATAATCACCAATATAATTATACAACAAAAAAAAGATAAAGACTACTTTATCTTATATTTAAATAGAAATGATGGTCTATGTCCTTCTCCAGTCTTCATCTTAGTAGTTTTCTCTACTTTATTAGCAATAATTCTTCTAAATGCTGGATCAAGTAATTTCTTATTTAGAATTACTTCATAAACTTGTTGTAACTCACCTAAAGTAAAATACTCAGGCATCATATTAAATACTATATCAGTATAATTAACTTTATTTCTAATTCTTTCTATACCAGCTAGTATTACATGATCATGATCAAATGCAATATCTTTATTTTCTTTAGTTACATAATCATATCTATCAGTAGTCTTTTCTCTTAATTCTTTCTTTATTTTGAAATCAATAATTTCTTCTCCATTACTTAAAGTAATAGAAACTAACTTATCTTTTTCTTCACACTTAATAATATCAAACCAAGAAGCATTTTTAACTATTTCAGTTAATTGTTCTTTATCAATTAAAGCTACATAAGAAGTAGATACTACTCTCATACGAGGATCTCTATCTACTCTATCAAATGTATATAATTGTTCAAGATAAATATCTGATAAATTTGTTTCTCTTTTAAGTACTCTTCGAGCACATTCTTCTAAAGTTTCAGTTTTAGGATCTAAGAATCCTCCAGGTAAACACCATTTATCTTTATAAGGATAATCATC
>JAFZPS010000016.1 GCA_017550205.1 Bacilli bacterium
CTATTAATTCAGCTTCATCTATTAACTTATTCTTGTTTTTCTTTTTATTATCAACAGAATACATAACTTCACCTACTTATCTAATAAATCTGGTCTATTTTCTTTAGTAATTCTTATTTGCTCACTTAAACGATATTCATCTATCTTTTTATGATCTCCAGAAATTAATACTTCTGGTACTTCCATACCTTCATATACTCTAGGTTTTGTATATGTAGGATAATCTAATAGATTATTATTAAATGAATCATTAATATGAGATTCTAAAGTAATTACACCATCTATTAATCTAGTAATAGAATCAACAAGTACCATAGCTGGTATTTCTCCACCAGTTAATACATAGTCCCCTATACTTAGTTCTAAATCACAAATACTTTTAATTCTTTCATCAAAGCCTTCATAATGTCCACATATAATTATTAAGTGTTTTTCATGAGATAAATCATAAGCTATTTCTTGTTTATACACTTTACCAGAAGGTGTTAATAAAATAACTTTAGATTCACTAGTCCTTAGAGACTTTACACAATCAAATATAGGCTGACACATTAAAACCATACCACTACCTCCACCATAAGGAGTATCATCTACCTTATTATGTGGATCATTAGTATAATCTCTAAAATTAATTAAATTAATTGAAACTTTTTTATCTTCTCTAGCTCTCTTAATAATTGATTCAGTAAACACACCATCAAACATTTCAGGAAATAGAGTTAAAATATCTATTTTCATATTACCACCTAATTCATTCCATCTATTAATTCAACAATTACTTCCTTATTAGATTTATCTATTTTCTTTATAAAACTATAAGGTATTAATACTTCTTTATCAAATAAAACTCTAATAATTTTATTAGTTTCACTCGCTTTAAAAATCTCTTTTATTATTCCAATTTTACCTGTATTTGTCAATACTTTATAAGTAATTAAATCCTCATCTAATACTTCATTATCATTAAAACTTAAACTATCTTTAGAAACATATACATCTTTCTTTAATAAGAATAATACTTCATTTATATCTTTATAATCATCTAAAGTAACCATATCAAAATTCTTATGAACCCTATAACTCTTTATAGTATATTCTTTATCATCAATAATTAACTTATTACCTACTACAAATACCTTATCTTTAAAATCAAAATCACTAAGTATTTTAAGTTCTCCTTTAATACCATGAGTAGATACAATTTTACCTATATATACTTTATCCATATTATCTCTCCAATTCATATAATAATATACTACAAGCTACTCCTACATTTAAACTTTCAGTATTTTTACTCATCTTTATATATAAATTCTTATCACACATATCTTGAATATCTTGATGCACTCCATTACCTTCATTACCCATTACTAATGCATAACTACTAGTATCACTAATACTTCTAACATCAACACCTTCATTAACATTAGTACCATATACAATTATATTTCTATTTTTTAATTCAGTAATGGCTTCTTCTAAATTCATAGTAATTATATTAATATGAGAAAACATTCCTTGAGTAGATCTAAGTACTTTAGAATTATATAAATCAACAGTATTTTCTGAAAGAATAATAGTATCTACATTAAACGCAACACTACTTCTAATAATAGTACCTAAATTACCTGGATCTTGTATATCATCTAAAAGTAATATTTTATTACCTATAATTTCATTACTATTCTTTTTTTCACATAATCCAACTACATTAGTATAAGTATCAGTAGTACTAATCTTTTTCATAACATCACTTGATACATAAGTAATAGGAACATCAATATTAAAAGAATCTCCTTCTACTACAAATACCTCTTTTAGTAAATTACTTTTATATACTTCTTCTACTAAGTGTTCCCCTTCTACAAGAAACATGTTAGTACTATCTCTATACTTTTTACTTTGTAGCTTTACTAAATCTTTAATTTTATTATTTTCTAAACTAGTAATAATCATTAAAACTCCTTCATTTCTTCTCTATATTTTTTATAATCAGGCATATTCTCACCTACTAGTTTCCAAAATCTAGTAGAATGATCACCATGTATTAAATGACTCATTTCATGGATAATAACATAATCTAAGTAACCAATATCTCTTTTCATTAATTCTAGATTAAGTGTAATTACATGAGTCTTTATATTACATACTCCCCATCTAGTAGTCATCTTTCTAATTCTAAGTTTAGGATAAGGAATATTTCTAGTAAATTTTTCATAATTATAATTTAATCTTTCTAAGAATAATTTCTTAGCTTCTTTTTTATACCAATTATCTATATCAAATTGATTACCAATATATACTTTATCATGATCAAACTTAATACCTTTAATATCACTATATATTACTACATATTGTTTTCCTAAGTAAAAGAAACCATTATTATTTTTTACTTTTTTTTCTTGGAAATCTATCATCTTACAAATTCTATCATAATTATCTCTTATTAATTTATCTATAGAATGATTTGTTACAAAATAATTAGTAGTAACAGTTACTTTCAAGTCTTTCTTAACTCTAATATAAGTATTTTTTTGACTAAATTTCTTATTTATAACAACATCATAATCTTTATTATTATAAGTTAGTTGCATAACTACCACCAACACTATTTTACTATAAAATACTAAAAAAGACTAGTTATCTAGTCTTTTATTTATTTTAATTTTGGTTCGTATACACTACCCA
>JAFZPS010000017.1 GCA_017550205.1 Bacilli bacterium
ATAGTGAAGTTAGTACCGATCTTAGAGAGACGATCGGTACTATGCCGAATTGCTTCACTATCTTGGTCAAAGGCGAATAAATAACCCTTTTTTATTCTATCTAAGATGCTACTACTGTGTCCGCCATAGCCTAATGTTGCATCAACTATGATACTATTTTCTTTAAGATTTAGGGAGGAAATAGATTCATTAAGTAATACGCTAACATGTTTTTCTATCATAAGTTCACACTTTCATTAAATAGATTTTCAGCTATGTCTGACATACTGTCCTTTGTAGAATCAAAGAAACTTTCCCAAGACTCTTGTGACCAAACCTCAAGTCTATCTCCAGTTCCAATTATTACACAATCCTTTAATAGATTGGCATAGTCGATTAATGGCTTAGAGATATTAACTCGTCCCTGTTTATCTAATTCTACGCTTGTAGCGCCTGACATAAAGAAACGATTAAATGTTCTCGCATCTTTCTTGGTGAATGGTAATGAATTAAGTTTATTGGTAATCTTTGCCCAGTTTTCTTCCGAATAAACAAATAAGCAGTTTTCAATTCCTCTAGTAATAATAAAATTGTTTCCTAATTCCTCACGGAACTTAACAGGAATTATAATTCTGCCTTTTTCATCAATTGTATGATGATATTCTCCTATAAACATATTTCATCCCCCACTTTTCACCACTATCAACCACTACCTACTATAATAGTACATTAAACCATAAAAAAAGTAAAGAAATATCTCTACTTTTCACTATATATTTACATAGTTTACGTCAAATAAAAAGAAGTATTAAAAATACTCCTTTTTTTTATCTTAAAAATTTCTATTTCTTAAAAATGCTGGCATATCAATATCAACATTTCCACCTTCTGAAGTATCATCATTTTCATCTAATACTTCTGGTTGGTATGAATATTCTTCTCTAGTTGGCATTCTTCTAGTTGGTTGTGGATTAGTAAATTGTGTTTCTTGATGTTGTTCTTGTTTTTTAGATTTATCAAATCCAGTAGCAATTACTGTTACAATTACTTCATCATTTAAGTTCTCATTAATAACAGAACCAAAGATTGTATTAATATCATTTCCTGCAGCACTTCTTACTACTTCAGCAGCTTGTTCTGCTTCGAATAATGTTAAGTTAACTCCACCTGTGATATTAATAATAGCGTCTGTTGCACCTTCAATTGAAGACTCTAGTAATGGGCTTGATACAGCTTGTTTAGCAGCTTCTAGAGCTCTATCTTCACCCATACCAATACCAATACCGATAATTGCACGTCCACTCTTTTCCATTACGGCTTTAACGTCTGCAAAGTCAAGGTTAACTAATCCAACTACGGCAATTAAATCTGAGATAGATTGTACACCACGACGTAATACGTTATCAACTTCTTTGAATGCTTCTAACATTGGAGTTGATTTATCAATAATTTCTCTTAATCTATCATTTGGAATTACGATTAGTGTATCTACATGTTTCTTTAATTCTTCAATACCTTGAAGGGCATTTTCCATTCTTCTTTTTCCTTCAAATGAGAATGGTTTAGTAACTATAGCTACTGTTAGAGCACCTAATCCTTGAGCAATTTCAGCTACTATTGCTGCTGCTCCAGTACCAGTTCCTCCACCCATACCAGCAGTTATAAATACCATATCAGCACCACTTAATGCTTCTTCTATTTCTTTCTTAGATTCAACAGCTGATTCTTTACCTACTTCAGGTTTTCCACCAGCTCCTAATCCATCAGTTAACTCTTTACCAATTTGAATTTTTACATCTGCTTTTGATGTATTTAATACTTGTAGATCTGTGTTAGCTGCAATAAATTCTACACCTTTAACACCTGATTCTACCATTCTATTTATAGCGTTACCTCCGCCACCACCTAAACCGATGACTTTGATTTTCGCTAACTGATCCATTTCTAATCCGCCTATCATACCTATTCCTCCTTATACATCGAGAAAGTGTCCAAACACTTTACTTAGCATATTTTCATTAGTTATATTTGAATCAATAGATAACATTGTATCATGTTCTTCTTTTTCAATCATTTGATATTTCTTACCTCTTAAAGATAATTTATCATCAAAATACTTTGTAATACCATATACACTACTAAATTTATTTTGTCTAACACCCATAGTATTGATATTACATACTTTAGCAACGAAACCAAATTCTTGTTCTACAAGGGTAGAAAAAGAAGTTATTTCTGTTATACCACCTGTAATAATTATATAACGTATTTCTCTATTTGTTAAGTTTTTTATCTCATTTTTAGCAAGTTTTAGTATCTCTCTTAGTCTTGCTTCTACTACCTTTGAAGCATTTGTTTGATTTATTTCTTTCTTATTATCTTTATCTATTTCTAATTCTAATATATCATTAGGATCTGCATAACTAGCTAAACATACTGCAAAATTTTCTTTTATTTTGCGTGATGATTTTAAATCTGTTTTAAATGCATAACTTAAATCTTTATCTACATGACTACTACCAACTTTTAATGTAGAATTCTTTATCTGTATTCCTTTATTAAATACACTAATATTAGTAGTATCTTCACCTATATTAATAATAGCTCCTACTAATTCATCTAATTTTCTATTTTTAACTGTATAGTAATCTCCTACTGAAGTAAAAGAAATATCCACAGTCTCAATACCACTTAGTTTTAATACTTCTAGTATTCTATATAGAGGTTCTTTAGGTACTAAAGATATTACTACTCTACTTTCAAGTACACTACCTTTCATACCTTTAGGATCTTTTATATTACCTTGTCCATCTACAGTAAAACTAATTGGCATAGCTGTTACTAATTCTTCATTATGAAAATCTACACCTTTTAGTGCATCTAGTAATACATTACTTATATCAATACCTGTAATTTCATTATATTCAAATATATTAGTAGTTCCTAAAACAATATCCATCCTAGCATTAGCTGGTGGAATAGCTGCTACTACTTTAGTTATTTTAATACCCAATTGATTATTAATTTGTTTCATAGCTGTTTTAACACTATTAATAGCTAATTTTGTATCTTCTATATATCCATTCTTAATACCTTCAGAAGGACTACTAATTGAAGCTAGTACTTGAAATTTATCATTAATTTTTTCAGTTACTACTATTTTTATACTATCTGTACCTAAGTCAATTCCTGTATAAATCTCTCCCATACAATCCTCCTATACTTATAATTAATTATACTATGCATAGAAAAAAAAATAAAGAAAAATAAACTTTTTTCTTTATTCCATTATCTTAAAGTGATTACCATTATCTAAATAAAGTATTCCTTTATGATTCTCTAATTGCTTTAAAACTTCATTATAATGATTTATCATTTTAAATTTAGTTAAAGTAAGATATACCATATTACCATCATCCATATATAGTAAGAATCTATCTTTATCATAATCATTTGGTTGATACTCAATATCACTTATTTTAGATAATACATTATCATTTACTTTATTCATATTTTCTACAAATGACTTATATTTTTTATCTGGTACATAGTTTAATAATCTAGGTACTCTAAAATTATATACTGATTTAGATAATTTTATATTTTTATTATTATCTAATACATAACTATTATTATTAGTATTATTAAATAATGGTCTTGCTTCTTCTATTTTTATTTCAAAAGTAAATGGCCATTTTTTTAATATCTTAGCATTTTTAATATATGGATATGCTAATAGTTTTTTTCTAACACTATAATTAGTAGTTAATAAGAATTTAGGATAATCTTTTACTTTAGCTATTTCTAATATAGTATCATCTTCTATATAATTAGTACCTGTTACTATTAAGTTTTTTACTTTAATTTGAAGTATAAAATAAACAGAAAAAGATAGTACAGAAAGTACTAGTAAAAATATTAAAAAGTTTAATAATTTTATCTTTCTTTTTTTAACTATCTTTTTTGGCATAATTACTCCCAATTTACAAATTCTTGTTCTATTTTAAGATCTACATCATATTTTTCTTTTACTTTATCATGAGCTAGTTCTATTAAATATTTTATATCATCTGCTTTAGCATTTTTATAATTAACAATAAAGTTAGCATGTTTAGAACTAATCATAGCTCCACCATGTTTTTCTCCTTTTAATCCAATTTCTTCTATTAATCTTCCTGCAAAATCATTTTCTGGATTACGGAATACACTTCCTGCACTAGGATATTCTAGTGGTTGAGAAGATAATCTTCTTTGACGTCTATCTTTAATTACTTCTTCTATTGATTCTTTTTTACCTTTATGTAGTTTTATTACTACTTCTAGACAAATATAGTTTGGATGTTTCTTTAAGAATGATGTTCTATAATGAAAATCCATTTCTTTGTTTTCTAGATTAATTATCTTTTCATCTGGAGTTAGAACCTTTACAGATTCAACTACATATCCCATATCACTTTTATAGGCACCAGCATTCATAAATACACTACCACCTACAGTACCAGGAATACCTGAAGCAAATTCAAGTCCAGTAAGTCCTTTTTTAGCAGTTACTAAACTAAGTTTAATTAAGTTGAATCCTGCCCCTACTCTTAATTTAGTTTTACCAATAAACTCAAGGTTATTAAACTCAGTTAGTTTAATTAATACTCCATCATATTCTTTTTCACTAAATAATAGATTAGATCCATTACCTAGTATTTTATATTTAATATTTTTATTTTTTAAATACTTAATTAGTTTTACTAAAGAATTAACATCTTTCGGATAAGCAATAAACTTAGCATTACCACCAACTCTATATGTAGTACATTTCTTTAGGGAAACATTAGTATCTATTTTACCTATGTTTAACTCTTCTAGTTCTTTTAACATAATATCACCCTATTATCTTTCTAGCTTCTTCATATATTCTTGTAGCAGAGTCAGTTATACCTAGTTTTTTACTATTTTCAACCATTTCATCATAAGATTTTTTATCATCAAAGATTTTATCTATTTCACTGATTACTTTAGCTGGAGTAAAATCTTTTTCTTCGATTATATGACAAGCTCCATTATCTTCTAATTCTTTAGCGTTTTTATATTGATGATTATTAGTAACATATGGACTTGGTACTAATATTGCAGGTAAACCAATAGCTGTAATTTCTGCAATAGTAGAAGCACCAGCTCTAGATACTATCAAATCACTATCTTTTAATAAATTAATTAAGTCTTCCATAAATGGAACAATCTTAACATTATCACTTAATTCTATATCTACATAGTTATCATAATAATTCTTACCAGTAATTACTAATACTTGGTAGTTTTTATTAGAAAACATAGGAATTAATTCTTTTAATTTTTCTGTCATAGTAGTACTTCCTAAACTACCCATAACAAAAACAACTAACTTTTTATTTGAATCAAATCCTAAAGTCTTTTTACTTTTCTTTTTAACACCTATTATTTCTTCACTTCTAGGGTTTCCAGTATAAACTGTTTTCTTTTTAGGAAATAAGTTTAAACTATTTGGAAGTGATACACAGATTATATCTGCAAAGTTACCAATAAATTTATTAGACATACCTGGAATAGAATTTTGTTCATGAATTAAAGTAGGAACTTTTAATTTATGAGCAGCATATAAAACAGGAGCAGTTATATAACCACCAGCACCTATAACTATATCAGGTTTAAATTTTTTAATTTCTTCTTCAGCTCTTTTAACAGCTCTAAAGAATTTTCTTAATACAGTACCATTCTTAAAGATATTTTTTCTTGATAATCCACTCATTTCAATACCAACGAAATCAATACCTAATTTAGGTATAATATCTTTTTCCATTCTATCACTAGTACCTATATATAGAAATTTACTCTTAGGTTCTTTTTCTTTAATTTTATTAATAATTGCGATAGCTGGATAGATATGTCCACCAGTACCTCCTGCAACAATGATAACTTTCATACTATCACTCCGTTTACAAAATTATATCATATATTTACACTATATTTTATATATTTACAGTAATTTAATAATACTTTACATTATAATATTCTTAATATATTATATTTATTCCAATTGTATAAAACTATCTTTTGTGTTAAAATACAGACAAAGAAATGAGGGATACTATGAAATCAATAGGTATTATTGCTGAATATAATCCATTTCATAATGGTCATTTATACCATATAAATAAAATAAAAGAAAAATATCCTGATTACTCTATTGTATTAGTAATGACTGGTAATTTCACAGAACGTGGAGATGTTTCTATCATTGATAAATGGAAACGTACTGAAATAGCTTTAAAACATGGTATAGACTTAGTAATTGAACTACCTTATCCATTTGCAACACAATCTGCTGATTACTTTGCTTATGGAGCTATTACTATATTAGAAAAGATGGGTTGTGAGAAAGTAATATTTGGTAGTGAATCAGATAATGTTGATGATTTGTATTTAATAGCCAATACACAAATAGATAATCCTGAATTTGAAAGACTAGTAAAAATATATTCTAAGATGGGCAATAACTACCCTACTGCTTTAAGTTTAGCTCTTAAAGACTTAACTAATAAAAAGATAGATGAACCTAATGATTTATTAGGTATTAGTTATATAAAAACAATATTAAAGAATAATTATAAAATTAAATATGAAACTATTAAAAGAACTAATTCTTATCATGATTTAGAACTTAATGAAGAAATAAGTTCTGCTACTTCTATTAGAGAAGCTCTAAGTAATAATTTAGATATAAGTAAACAAATACCTAAAGATACTATTAGTTATTATACTGATCTTCATTTTATAGAAGATTACTTTGATATATTAAAATATAAAATTATGACTGAGAAAGATTTATCTATATACCATACTGTTGAAGAAGGAATAGATAAATTATTAAATAAAAAGATAAATGAAGCTAATAGTTATTCTGAATTAATTAGTTTAATTAAAAGTAAAAGATACACTTATAATAAAATTACTAGAATGTTACTTCATATATTATGTAATTTTACTAAAGAGAAAGCTAACATGTTCAAAGATATAAGTTATATCAGAATACTAGGTTTCAATGATACTGGTAAGAAATACTTAAGTAGTATTAAGAAAAATATAGATATTCCTATTATTAGTAAGATTACTAGAGATAAGGATGATATGTTAGAGTTTGAGTTAGAAACTACTAATATTTATAATTTAAAAAATAAATCTATAAAAAAAGAAGAAGAAAGTATTATATACTTAGGAGGATTAAATGATAAAGAGTAAAAAGACAGGACAATTAATAGTAATAAGTGCACCTAGTGGTGCAGGAAAAGATACTGTAGTTAAAGAGTTAATGAAAAGAAATGGTGATAATCTTTGGGTATCAGTATCTGCTACATCTAGAGAACCTCGTGATGGAGATAAAGAAGGAGAAACATATTACTTTATATCTAAAGAAGAATTTGAGAAAAGAATTAAAGAAGGTTATTTCTTAGAATACACTAATTATGCTGGTAATTATTATGGTACTCCTAAACAATATATTAAAGAAAAACTAGATCAAGGTATTGATGTTATATTAATAATTGAAATTGAGGGAGCTTCTAATATTAAAAAATTAGTACCTGAATCAATATTTATCTTTATAATGCCACCTTCATTAAAAGAATTAGTTAGAAGACTTAAGAAACGTGGTACTGAAACAAATGAAAAGATTATTAAAAGATTCCATGTTGCTTATAAAGAAGTAAATGAAGTTAGTAAATATAACTATGTTGTAGTTAATGATAAATTAGAGGATGCTGTTGATAAAGTTGAAGCTATACTTAGAGCTGAAAAATGTAGAGTTGATAGAATTGAAGAAGTATTCCTAGATACTAAAGAAGAAGAAATTCATGAAATTTTAATTAATGATGATTTTGATAATAGTGGTTTAGGAGATAAAATATGAAAGTAAAACTACATGAGTATATTAAATCTTTAGATGATGGAACTGAAAATATTGATATTAATTATATTCTTTTCTTTCAACATGAAAGATTAGTTCATCTAATAGTTACTTTTTTTGTAGGAATAGTTATGAGTGTATTTTTTGTAGGATTCTTATTAACTCAAAATATATTAGTATTTGGAATATTTGTCTTACTATTATGTTTATTTATACCATATATATTCCACTACTATTATTTAGAGAATAATGTACAAAAACTTTATGATTATTATTTACAAAATAAAAGAATTACTAAAAAGTAATTCTTTTTTATACTTCTACTATTCTAATATTATTTGTAGTACGAGTTTTTCCTAGTGGGAAACCACCAGTTATTACTATTAGATCATGTTCTTGTAAATCAAATTCTCTAATAGCTATTCCTTTTATTTGTTCTATCATTTCATCTAAGTTATCATATAACTCTACTACTACTGATTTTACTCCAAAGTTAAGTGATACTTTTTCTGCTACATGGGATGTAGGACAACATGCAAGTATAGGACAATTTGGTCTTAAGTTACTTATTTTCCTTGCTGTATATCCCGTCATTGTTGGAGTTACTATTAGTTTAATATTATCATACTCTACTGCATCTACTACTAATTTAGCTATTGTATCAGTTATTTTTATTTTTCTTTTATAGACCATGTGATTTTTATAGTCTATATTTTTTTCTGCTTCTTCACAGATTTTACTCATATAACCAACAGCATCTATTGGATATCTTCCTATTGTAGTTTCACCTGATAACATTACACAGTCTGTTCCATCTAAAACAGCATTAGCAATATCAGTTACTTCTGCACGAGTTGGACGAGGTGATGTATACATTGAAGCTAACATTTCTGTGGCTACTATTGCAAACTTACCTTGTTCTCTACATTTTTTAATTATTTCTTTTTGTAATGTTGGAAGTTTTTCCATTGGTACTTCTACCCCTAAATCACCACGAGCTACCATTACTCCATCACTTGCTTCAATGATTTCATCTAAGTTTTCTATACCTTTTTGACTTTCTATTTTAGAAATAATTTTAGCATCTCCACCAACTGACTCTATTATGTCTCTAGCTTTGAATACATCTTCCTTACAATTGACAAAAGATAAAGCTAAATAATCACAGGAATGAGTAGCAGCAAATACTATATCTTTGTAATCTGTATCACTAATAAATGGTAAGTTTAAATCTACTCCTGGTACATTAATAGTTTTGTGATTTTTAATTTCACCTTCATTAATAGCTTTTAATAATACTTCTTCTTCATTCTTATTAATTACTTCTAATTCAAGTAAAGCATTATCAACTAATACTTTATCTCCTATTTTTATTTTATCTATAGCTTCAGGGTGATTTACACTAAATCCCATATTATTACCAAGTATTGTTTTCTTAGTCATTTTTATAAGTTCACCAGGACGTAGTTTAACTCCACCTTCTATAAACTCAAGTGTTCTAAATTCTGGTCCTTTTGTATCATACATAACGGCTATTGGTAAATTAGTTAGTCTTCTTACTTCACGCACAGTAGATATAACACTTAAAGCACTTTCTTCTGTTGCATGTGAAAGATTTATACGAACACAATTCATACCTTTTAAAGCCATTGCTTTCATAACATCTACGTTATTACTTGCTGGACCTATACTACATATAATTTTAGTCTTCTTCATACTACCAACCCTATTCTCTTTAATTATACAATAAAAAAAGTAGTTTTAAAACTACTATTTTTATTTTTTATATTAGGAAGTTCTGAACTAAGTCAATTATTATTTCTTTTTCTTTTGGATTAGATTCAGCAATTAATAGTGTTAATGCAGCTAATGTATTATTATCTATTACTTGTTTATCATTTATATAAAGAATATCATACGAATGAAGAAAATAGATAAATAGTGTTGCGGCTATTCTTTTATTGCCATCTATAAATACATGATTTTTTATAATCATATATAAGAAATTAGAAGCTTTTTCTTCTATACTTTTATATACATCTACATTATCAAAAGTTTGATAGATATTATTTATAATTGATTCTAATCCTCTATTTCTTTCTATTGCAAAGATATCACTTTCTTCATTAAATCTTAACATAGATATAATACTCATACATTCATCATAACTTATCTTAATATCACTATTAATACCTTTAGGCTTATTAATACATCTATGATCATAATCATCTAATAAATCTAATGCTTTAGAATAATTACCAATTACCTTTAATACTTCTTTAGCATCATTACCTTCTAACCTATCATTAGCACGAGTTGCGATATCTATTAATTGAACTGTCTTTTCTAAATACTCTAATCTTTTTTGATTAATTGTATATCCCTTTAATAAGTGTTCTTTTAATACATTAGTTGCCCATTTCCTAAATATAATACCATTCTGTGACTTAACACGATATCCTACGCTTATTATCATATCTAAGTTATAATGTTCTACTTGATATGTTTTACCATCTTTTGCAGTTGTTGCAAAATTTGCAACAACTGAATTATCTAACTCTTCACTCATTGCATTCTTAATATGTCTTGATATAACTGACTTATCTCTATCAAATAGTTTAGCCATTTGATCTAGTGTTAACCATACAGTCTCATCTTTCATATTTACTTCTAATTTAATTCCTTGATTTTCAAATATTATTATTTCGTTTTTCATAATTTAAACCCTCCATTTTTATTGTTTTGTATTAATTAGGTATTTGCATATATAGTCTTTGAACACGCATCACCCCCTAAAAAAGCAAAAAACGGGATATACCTCCCATCTTTCAGAAGGTACATCCCGCAGCATGCAAGTTTACTCCTCGCCCTAAGTAAACAAACCCTAGCGTCCCGAATTGTCATATTAACGCTCGGCGAGTTAATTAATACACTTATATTATACTATGTAAATTACTATATTACAACAAAAAAGAATATTTTTTTATTATTCTTTTTGGCATTTTTCACAGTATGAAGTGCCTCTACCACCTATTCTTGTTTTTTTAATTATGG
This sequence comes from Bacilli bacterium, assembly GCA_017550205.1. The sequence goes on from JAFZPS010000017.1 coordinate 10,967, forward strand.
TTCCACAATTAGGACAATTTTTTCCACTCTTACCATGAACTAATAATTCATTTTGAAATAGTCCATGTACTCCTTCGCTTGATGTGAAAGATTTAATTGTAGTTCCTCCTAAAGTAATAGCTTTATCTAATACTTTCTTAGTATTCTTAATAATACTATTACATTCTTCTAGAGTAATACTTGATGCTTTTCTATTAGGATTAATTCTACTTAAGAATAATACTTCATCATCATAGATATTACCAATACCAGTAATTATACTTTGATCTAAGAGTACTGTTTTTATAGGTAGATTCTTATTATGAATTTTATTATATAAATAATCTTTAGTTAGATTTTTATCATTATACTCAAGACCTAATTCATTTAATGGTTTTACTTTATAAGTATCAGCAATAGGAATTAAATACATCTTTCCAAATTTTCTAACATCATGGTATCTAAAACTAGTATTATCATTAAAGATAAGTTCTACATGTTCATGTTTTACTATTGGATCATTCTTAGTTCTAAAGAAGAACTTACCTTCCATTCTAAGATGTATTAGTAATGAATAATCATCTAAACTAATAACTATAAATTTACCACGAGTAGTAATATCATTAATCTTTTGATTAATTATTTCTTTTTTAAATTCATTAGTTGTGGGATAAGCAATTATATTATCCCAGTAGATATTACAACCTACTATTTTCTTACCAATGATTCTATTTTTTAAATTATTTACTACAGTAATGACTTCTGGTTTTTCAGGCATAATATCACCTACTTTGCTTCATACCAGTTAGTACCATATTCTATATCTACTTTTAATGGTACTTCTAATTTAAATGTATTTTCCATTATATCTCTTACTATTTCTTTAACTTCATCAAGTTCAGAATTTAATACATTGAATACTAATTCATCGTGTACTTGGATTAACATTTTACTTTTTAATTTACGTTTATTAAACTCATCAAATATTTCAACCATTGCCTTCTTTAGGATGTCAGCAGCAGTTCCTTGAATAGGAGTATTAAGAGCCATTCTTTCTCCACTACTTCTTATTAAGAAGTTTTTATTATTAAGTTCTTCAATAACTCTTTTTCTATTCATAAGAGTTTTTACATAACCATATTTATAAGCTTCAGCTTTTTTAGATTCCATATACTCAGATATTTCTGGATATGTTTCTAAGTAATTATCAATAAAGTTCTTAGCAGTATTAATATCAATACCTAAATCTTCTGATAATCCAAAACTACTTATACCATAAAGTATTCCAAAGTTAACTGCTTTAGCATTTCTTCTTTGGTCTTTAGTTACTTCTTCTAATGGTACATGGAAGATATCAGATGCTGTCTTAGCATGAATATCTTTATCTTCTTTAAATGCTTCTATTAAGTTTTTAACATGTGACATAGAAGCAAATACTCTTAATTCCACTTGAGAATAATCGCTTGAAAGTAATACACTATCTTCATCTGGAACAAATGCTTTTCTAATTAGTTTAGAATACTCAGATCTTGCTGGAATATTTTGAAGATTAGGACTAATACTAGAAAGGCGTCCTGTACGAGTTAGAGTTTGAGTGAATATTGTATGAATTCTTCCATCTTCTCTTACTTCTTCTTTTAATCCTACTGCATAGTTTGTATATAATTTAGCAAGTGTTCTATATTCTAGTATTTTAGATACTATTGGATGAACATTAATAATCTTATCTAAAATATCTTTACTTGTGGAATATTTATTATCTTTTACTCTCTTAGGATATTTAATAGCTAAATCTTCAAATAATACTTTTGATAGTTGTGCAGGAGACATAATATTAAATTCACATCCAGCATCTTTATAAATATCTTTTTCAAGTACTTCCATTTTTTCTTCTAATTCTTTTTCTACATCAGACAAGTAGTTACAATCTACTTTTATACCAGTTAATTCCATATCGGCAAGTACAGAAGTAAGTGGCATTTCTATATTATTGAATAAATCTAATTCTTCTTCAGATGTTAATTTATTTAATATAGTTTCTCTTGTTTCGTATATAAACTTAGCTTTCTTTATACATATTTCTTTTAAGTAATCTTCTTCTATTTCTTTAGGACGTTTTTCAGTACCATAAAGTGTTTCATAATCAGGTATATCATATTCAAAACTTCTAGCTACGAAACTAATATCATCTTTTACTACATAGTCTAATAGATATGTTCCTATCATAGTATCAAATGTACAATTATTAATCTTAATACCTAAGTTATTTAATACAACAATATTCTTCTTTAAGTCATATGTATATTTTTCTATATTACTAGAAAATAATTCTTTGTAGTTTACTAATTCATCTTTAGAAATAAAGTATCCACTTTCTCCATCATAGATACCTACTCCTAAGATTTCACTCTTAGAGTAAACTTCTCCTCTAGTTTCTAAGTAGAAAGAAAACTCTTTTTCTTTAAAACTAGATATATCTTTTATATTTATTTTTTCTTCTTTCTTCTCTTCTTCTTTTATAGTAGTACCAGTAAAATCTAATTTCTTTAATAAAGAATAGAATTCTAATTCTTCTAATTCTTTCTTAAATTCTTCAGGTTTATATCCATTATATTTACAATCATCTAAACCAAAACCTAATGGTACTTCTCTATATATTGTGGCGATATCAAAACTTTTATAAGCATTTTCTTTATCTTCTAATAGTTTTTCTTTAGTCTTACCAGAAATCTCATCAATGTGTTCATATACTCCATCTAGACTACCATATTTAGATATTAGGTTCATTGCAGTCTTTTCACCTATACCTTTTACTCCAGGTATATTATCTGAAGGGTCTCCCATAAGTGCTTTTAAATCTATCATTCTAATTGGATCTGTTCCATAAGTTTTTCTAAATTCTTCTTTAGTCATCATAATATGACCAGATTGTTTTAATAGTTTAACAGTTACTTCATCACTTATTAATTGTAGTAAATCTTTATCACTACTAATGATGGTTCCAATAAATTCATCTTCTTCATCAACTATTCTAGATAAAGTACCGATTATATCATCTGCTTCATAATTTTCTATTTCAAAGTATTTAATACCCATTGTATCTAATACTTCTTTAGCTTTTGGAAATTGTAATCTTAATTCATCAGGCATAGCCATTCTACCAGCTTTATAATCAGCATACTTATCATGTCTAAAGGTTTTACCTTTATCAAATGCAACTAAAATATAATTAGGATTTTCTTCGCTAATAATCTTATTCATCATATTAATGAATCCATAAAGGGCATTTGTAGGAAAACCTTTAGAATTTTTCATTATTACCCCTTGGTATGCAGTTGCATAAAAACTTCTAAATAATAAGTTATTACCATCTACAAGAATTATTTTTTTCATTTTTATCACCTGCATTTAGTATACCATAAAAAGTTATTATTCACTAAACTTTAATGAAACATTTACTGTTTCGGTTGATTCATTCTTATCTAATCGTTCGATTCTATTTGATGCCATTAATAAATATGCTGTAAATATTAGATAAATACCTACAATAATAATTCCTTTCTTAATAATCTTCTTCATAAAAACCACTCCTTTCTTTTGATAAATCAATCTTACTACGAATATTTGTTCGTGTCAATATAAAATTAAAACATTTGTTTGACATTTGACATTTTATGTGTTAAGATAAATTTATCAAAGGAGTGATATTATGGAAAAACTTACTGATAAACAAAATGTTATATTACAAATATTAAAGAAATTAATTGCTAAGAATGGATATCCACCTACAGTTAGAGAAATTGGAGAAGAAGCTCACCTATCTAGTCCAGCTACTATTCATTTTCATTTAAAAAAACTTGAGGAAAAAGGATATATTAAAAAAGATGATAATAAAAATAGAACATTAGAAATACTAGTACCTAATGAATATCTTCAACAAGATGATAGTGTTGTAGAAGTTCCACTAGTTGGAAAGGTTACTGCTGGTACTCCAATAGAAGCTATTGAAAGACCAGAAGAATTCTTCTCACTACCTGCTAATTTAATTACTAATAGAAATGAAGTATTTACTTTAACTGTTAGTGGTGAATCAATGATTAATGTTGGTATCTATGATGGAGATATATTAATAGTAGAAAAAAGAAATACAGCAAGAAATGGTGAAACAGTTGTTGCTATGAACGAAAACAACGAAGCTACTGTTAAAACATTCTATAAAGAAGATGGATACTTTAGACTACAACCTGAAAATGATACTATGGAACCAATTATATTAAAAGAATGTACTATTCTTGGTAAAGTAATTGGATTATACAGAAAATTATAATAAAAAAAGAACTTTTGTAAGTTCTTTTTATTTTGTCTTTTTATATTGGAATGGTTCGTCAATAAGTTTACCAGTAAATGATAAAGGCTTAATTACTTCAAATGGTCCATATCCATATGTTTTAATGAATTCCTTAAATTTTTTCATTGTCATTTCATAATCTAAACTATTTGGAGATATGATCATTCTACCACCATCTTCTTCACATAGATGATAATGTCTTTCAATTGAACCAACATCTAAAAATTTTTTCATTGCATTAAAGTATTCTAATAGAGTTTTTGGTGTATACTCATCATCACACCAGAATCTTCTTATAATTTTATAGTTTTCTCCTAATTCTTCTCCAGGTAATAGTGTTTCAGGTAAAGTACCATAGGCAATATCACAAGAAGATATAGGATAACGCATCTCATCTTGATAATCTAACCAAGACATACAATTGATTAAACCAACTTCTACTCCATATTCTTTTCCAGCTTTTAGTACTTCTTCATATTTATCTTTTGGTACTTCTATTACATAACGTCCACAATAATTGTACCAATCAGCATCATATACTCCTAATTCACTTTGAATATACTCAATCATATCTTCCTTTACATCTTCTTCTCCTGTAATAAATACAGATTTCATATTATCATCTTTACTCATTATAATCCGTCCTTTTCTAATGGTTTATATTATAACATAAAACTTCTATTTGTAAAGAAAAAGAACTACTTAAATAGTTCTTTTATTTTTTGATGAAACTTCTAACTATGTAACTTGCGATTAGAAGTCCTGCACTTGAAGGAACAAATGCAGTAGATCCTGGTGTTCTTTCTCCTGTTTTAATAGGGAGTTCAGAAGATGTTAGCACCATGATCTTTTTATTTATTTTTTCATCTCTAACAAACTTTCTTAAGATTCTAGCTAATGGATCATTAACTGTCTTACGAATGTCTGTTATAACTAATTTAGATGGATCTAGTTTATTACCAGTACCCATTGAACTAATAAATGGAAT
>JAFZPS010000018.1 GCA_017550205.1 Bacilli bacterium
TGATACGAATCTTCTCTGTTGACATTTTAAATCCTCCCTTCGCCTATATCTAGTATAGACTTGCTCCGAACGAATAACCCGATAACCAATTAGCAACTCTTCCTGGTGTATCGACAACCTCGCACATCTAAGCAGTCACACGTATTTAATTATATCATATTAATTAATAAATGCAACACTTTTTTTAATTTTTTTCTTTTATATCAACAAAAAGAGAGATTCTTGACATCTCTCTTTTTACTCTATTTTTGAACTCACAAAGTAATATTTATCTCCTGACTCCTTATAAATTTGTTTATAAGTATCATATTTATCCCATGTCAATTCATCATCTAATGATACTATTTCTACCATTTCTCCTGTTTTTTCATAAGTCTTATAATAATCATATGATAGTTTTGAACTATATTTATCTAGTTTTCCATAAGCTACTTTCGTATAAATATATAATTCATCATTCTTTTTAAATGCTTTTATTGTTTTAGTAGCAATTCTTTCTTTTTGTAGTCCGTTTTTTCTACCATCACACCCGCCTATTATATGTATATTATTATCTTCATCTATTGTGATTGCATATGAATCATAGCCATATTCTCCTACAGTTAAACTTGTTTCACCTTTATTATTCTTTATATCATCGATAGTTAAGGTTGTATCTTTAATATACTTATTTAATGCTTTATTTAAATCATCTATTGTGATAGTAGCAGTTATTTGTCTTGTGGAAGAAATACACCATGTGATTTGGTCATCTTCTAGACCATTGATTGCTGTAAGTACTAATCTATAATTATCAATTGAATCTATTTTAAAATCATTATATTTATCAGTACCACTGATATTGTTAAAGTCATTTATAGCATTCTTTACTATTTCATTATCTAAGTCTAATTCTTCTTCTTTTTCTTTATTTTCTTTTTTCTTTGATGTTTCAGATATTGTTGAAGCCATTTTTTCTAATTCTTTATCTTGCATATATATATAAGCAAATATTACTCCTACTATAATTAATAATATTACTATTATTATTGTAGTAAGAGATGATTTTCTCCTTCTCACTAATATCACCTACTATAATCACATTTTAGCACATTTTTTTATTCTATGAAACTCTTTTTTGATTTAGATTTACTAATTAATTCTAATGAGGCTGGTTTAATAATTGATTTACCAAACTTATTATTAATATCATCTATAGTCTTTTGAATATTATCTTCTTTTTCAGCTTCTATAGATTCATCAAATAGTGAGATTTGTTCTTCTTTAGTATTTGTTAGGTTTGCAAGTCTTGCTCCTATTAGTCTTATTTCATCTTCTTTATAATTATTATCAAATACTTCATAAATCTTTTTTAGTATTTCTTTTGTATTATTAGTTGGTTTATTTAAAGTAGCTTGGGCACTATATGTATTAAAACTACTATTCTTAAAGATTACTGCTACTGTTTTAGTATATAATTTTTTACTTCTTAGTTCTCTTGTTATTTCTTCAGTTTGTCTAAATAGTATTTCTTTTAATCTATCTCTATCAGTTGTGTTGTATGGAAGAGTCTCAGATACACTTATACTTTGATTCTTACTAGTCTTTACTTCTACTTTGTCTTCGTCTAATCCACGAGAAGCATTGTATAAATATCTTCCTTGAGCTTTAAAGTGTCTTTCTAAGAACTTTAAGTCTTTTTTTGCTAGATCTCCTATTGTGTAGATACTTAGTTTATTTAATTCTTTCTTAGTACTTTTTCCACACATGAATAAGTCTCCTACATCAAGAGGCCATAACTTAGATACTATTTCATCTTTATATAAAGTATGAACTTTATTAGGTTTTTCAAAGTCACTAGCCATTTTTGCACATAGTTTATTATTTCCGATACCTACATTTACTGTATAACCAAATTTTTCTTTTACTTCGTCTTTAATTTTATAAGCTAGTTTCTCTAGATCCTTATATATATAGTTCATTCCTGTCATATCTAGGAAGCATTCATCTACTGAATACTGTTCTAGTTTAGGAGAATATTGCGATAAGTAATTCATTAATTCTCTAGATTTCTCATAATAATATTTATAATATGGAGGGTATACTTCTAGATTGGGGCATTTCTTTTTAGCCATGTATATTGGTTCAGCTGAAACTACTCCTAGTTTCTTAGCTACAGGAGATTTAGCAAGGACAATACCATGTCTACTCTTCTCATCTCCACCTATTACTGAGGGTACTTCTCTTATATCCTTTTTTTCTCCATGTTTAAGTAAATAAACTGCAGTCCATGAAAGAAATGCATTATTTACATCTATATGAAATATAAACCTTTCTTGCATGGAATCACCTCAATTACATTATAGAACATTTTTTCGAATAGTTCAATCTAAAACTATGTATACTTTCTGTTTACATATATTTTAATCAATTTATTTCATAATGTTAATTGGAGGTATACTATGAATAAATATGAGTTTAATATATATGAACAAATTTCTAGAAATATAAAGAAATATAGAAACTTAGCAGGTATTACTCAAGCAGAACTTGCTGAACGTGTTGGGGTTAGTCATGAATTCATTAGAAGAAACGAATCTAAGAAAGGTAAGAAGTCTTTCTCAGTAGATACTGTATGGAAAATATCAGTAGCTTTAAATATTGATCCTGGTAAGTTATTTGAAATAGATATGGATGAATTAATAAACCAATAAAAAAAAGGACTAAGTCCTTTTTATTTTGTATCATTTAAGCAGAATACTGCATATACTGGGATATATCTTATATCCTTTTTAGTTGCGAAATTATTCTCAGTTATTCTATATGCACTTGTTACTGTGAATTTTTTCATAAATACAGCTAATGATTTTGCTTTAGAATTAGTCTTTGTAGTTAATTCTATAGGAATAATTTGACCATTTCTATTTTGAATTACAAAGTTAACTTCAGCTTTTCCTTCAGATTGGTAGTAATATAAACTAAATCCTGCATCTGATAATGTTTTAGCTATATGGTTTTCATATAATACTTCTTTTAAGTTTTCATCACTTATTAGTTTCTTTTTAGTTAGATGCATTGCAGTATAAAGTAATCCTTCATCAGCATAGAATAGTTTAAAACTATCCTTATCTTTACAACTACTTAGAGGAGATTTAACTTCTTTTATTTTGAAACTTCTATATACTAATTGATTATTAACTAAATAATTAATAGTACTTTCATATTCTTTAGCTCTTTTACCAGCACCCATAAGTCCATATTGGAATTTTTTATTTTCTTTTTGTAACTGTTCTGGAATAGAATCTAATACTTCTATACCTCTAGGTATATCTATTAATATAGTATTTAGGGATACTTCATTTTTATATACATTAATAATTTTTTGTTTAATAGCATCTAATTCATATTCATCTTTTTCATCTAAAGATGCTTCTACTACTTCAGGTAATCCTCCTGTAGTTAGATATTCTTCAAATAATTCTAAGGCTACTTTATGGAATGGATTAGTTTTTCTTTTTTCAAAAGATTCTTTAATTAGATTAGCTAAACTTGTTTCATCTTTAGCCCAAAGATATTCTTCAAAGTCCATTTCATACATAGCTTTAAATTGTAGTTCTTCACCTTTAAATTCACTTAATTTATCTTTAGTAGTTATTATAGCTATAATATGATATTTACTATGTTCACTACCGAATATCTTTAATCCTTTAATTATATCTAAATCATTAACGTTATCTATTACTATTAAAGTATCATCTTTTAGAATAGTTTCTCCTGTTAGAGTAGATAATCTTAATATTAGTTTTTCAGTAGATCTTTCTTTTTGAAATACTTCTTTTAATTCTTTATTATTTTGAGAATTAATATATACAGTATTTTTATATTCTTTTTTACCAAATGATAAAGCTGAATATGTTTTACCTATTTGTTTTGCTCCATATATAATTAATGGTTTTCTAATTACATCTTTCTTCCATTTTTGTAAGTATAAATCTATTTTACGTTCCATTTATTGTATCCTCCTTACATATTTTCTAAAATAAGTATACTTTTTAATCAAAAAAAAGTCAAATAAAAAAGACTAGTTTGTTACTAAAGGTTTATTATAATCTAGTCTCATCTTATCTGCTATTGTAACAATAAATTCTGAATTAGTTGGTTTAGCTTTATCGATATCTACACTATGTCCAAAGATATCTTCCATTAGATCCCAGTTACCTCTATTCCAACTTACTTCTATTGCGTGTCTTATAGCTCTTTCAACCCTTGAAACAGTCGAATCAAACTTCTTAGCTATTTCAGGATATAATTCTTTTGTTATACCTCCTGCGATATCAGGTTTTTTATATACTAAAGTAATTCCTTCTCTAATATAATGGTAGCCTTTTATATGAGATGGTACTCCTAATTCATGTAGTGTTTTTGTAATTGTGATTTGTAGGTTATTATGAAACAAATCCAAAGATTCTCCTTTAGTAGATTTTCTAGTTAAAGCTTTTACTTTATTATATAAATCATCTAATTCAAATGGTTTAATCATAAAGTAACTAGCTCCTAAAGATGCTACTTTGCTTATCATATCTTGTGTATTATATGAAGTTAATACAATTACTTTCTTATCTATCTCATTATTATATAAGTATTCAAGTACTGCGATACCATCTTTCTTAGGCATTACTAAATCTAATACCATAATATCAAACTCATTAGAGTGTTTATTTATTACTGATATTGCCTCTTCCCCATTACTTGCTTCTAGTACTACTTCTACATCTTCTACATCTTTAAAATAACGCTTAACCATACCAACTAAACTTTCGTTATCATCGACAACGAATAATCTTGTTTTGTTCATTTTTTCTCCTCTCTATTTTACCGCGCACTATAATTATATAATATGTCGAATAATAATTAAAGATAAAAAAAGGACAAGTTTTGTCGAACATGTCCAATATTGTATACTAATTTAATTTATCTAAGAATTCTTGTAGTTTATCAGGTTTTAAACTAAGTCCTCCAAGTAAATATCCATCTATTAAACTTATAGTTTTTAATGTATCAATATTATCATTATTAGCACTTCCACCATATAATACTTTATTATTAGGTAAGATTGATTTAATTAGAGTAAATACTTCTTCTATTTCAGAGTTTGTTGGAATAATACCTGTACCTATAGACCATATTGGTTCATAAGCAATTATTATGTTAGAACTATCTATATCATTTAAAATAGATAATTCTTCTTTTAATACTTCTTTATATGTATTATTCTCTCTTTCTATTTTAGATTCTCCTATACAAAGAATTGGAGTAATATCATTTTCTAGTAATTTAATTACTTTTTCTTTTATATCTTCGTTTGTTTCTTTTTGATATTCTCTTCTTTCAGAGTGTCCTACTATAGAATACTTAACTCCATAACTTTTTAACTCTCTAGCAGATATTTCTCCAGTAAATGCTCCATTATCAGTTTTAGATACATTTTGTGATCCTAGAAGTAATCCATCTACTAAAGGTATATTTAAGTATGTAGGACATAATATTAGTGTACTATTAGTATTAATTTTTTTTAAATTATCTAAGTAACTTATAAATTCATTTTTATCTAAATTACTTTTATTATTCAGAGCTACTATCATTGAATTTCTCCTTTATACTTTTAGCTATTTTAGATACAAGTCCAAATCTATTTTCTTTCTTTTTAGAATTTATAGCTCTTCTATAGACAGTTAATACTCTATCTGCATAGAATTTAGAACTATATGTTTCTGATTGTATCCTAGCTTGTCTATTTAATCTTTCTAATTCTTTCTTATTTTTATATAATCTTTCTATTTGATTTATATATTCTTCTTCAGTTTCAAAGAATACTCCATTTAAATCTTCTGTAACCATACTTTCAAATGCTTCATCTTTCATACATACTGGAGTTATATTAGAAGCCATAGCTTCTATTACTGTTAAGCCTTGAGTTTCTGTTTTAGAAGCAGTTACAAATAGATTAGCCACATGATAGTAATATGGAATATCACTCCATTTAGCTTTACCTGTGAATATTATGTTTTTAGATAAACCTAATTTTTTAGATAATTCTTCATATTTTTCTTTATCAGGTCCATCTCCCACTATAATTAATTTCATATTCTTATGTTTCTTAATTAATTCTTTTTGACAGTTTAATAAGAATTCAACATTCTTTTCTTCTGCAAGACGTCCTACAAATAATAAGACAAAGTCTTTTTTATCTAGTTTTAAATTCTTTCTTAGATCATCTATATCTTTTGGATTTTGATTTTCTTTAAAGAATCTTTCTACTTCTATACCTGTAGGTATAATATTAATATTTTTATCAAATTTATATTTTTCTTTAAATAATTTATAGATCTTATTAGTTGGTACTATAAGTTCAGTAGCTGTAGTATCACAATAGAACTTAGTTAAGTATTCTATTAATTTTTTACTTGGTTTATCAAAATATCCTTTAGTTATATAGTAGATATAATCTTCATACATAGTGTGATATGTATGAACTAATGGGATATTATATTGTTTAGCAAGAATTCTTGCGAATGTTCCTATAGCAAATTCTGTTTGAGAGTGGATTACATCTAGTTTCCAACTCTTTATTTTATTTATAGCTCTTACTGGGTAAATACTAGTAAATCTAGAATCATATATACCTGTTGGAATACCAGGTACTCTTAGAACTCTTTCTTTTTCATCATATTCATATTTAAAACTTTCAAGATTAGCTGTTACTACATATACTTCATGTCCTTGTGCTTCTAAAGCTTTTTTAAGCATTACTTCACTAGTTACTAATCCACTAATATATGGAGTATATGCTTCTGAAAATATACCTATTCTCATTTGTCCACCTTCTTTTCAAAATTAAATACTAAGGCTCCTATAATTACTCCTACATAATAAGTAATAAATCTCCATAATAAGAGTACTGCGGATAATTTATGTCCAGTTATAAAGTTTCCAAAGAATCTAGTGAAACCATACTCAATACCTCCACTAGCTCCTGGAATAGGAACAAATCCACCTATAATATAAACATATGCTGAAGCAGTTATAGTACTATTAATATCTAAACTAGTAAAGTCTTTCATACTATATAGAATAAATAATGGAACTATATATAAACATAATAAACTAATTATATTTAATACTACTCCTCCTACAAATAATTTCTTTCTTTTTCTTAATTCTTTGAATCCTTCATGGTAATCAGAGAATTTTTGTTTAATATCTTCTTCATCAACTTTTCTTTTTAATTTTTTTAATACTTTAATACTTAATTCACTTAGTTTATTAGTTACTCTTTTACTTCTAGAAATTAGTATTAATACTACTACTACAAATACATTTATAGCAAATCCTAATAATACTAGTAATTGTAGGATCCTTACTTTAGGAAATATAGGAAATAAGAAGTTATTTATTACTGCTAAACTTCCACATATAACTAAAGCTATTTGATAGAAGATAAAACTTTGTATTGTTTGATTTGTTGCTTTTGCTATAGGAATATCATGTTCCATTAACATATATACTTCCATAGGTTGTCCACCTGTTGAGAAAGGTGTTACTCCATTAAAGAATTGTGTAATTATATTATGTTTAATAGCTTCTTTTAAACTAAGTTTTTTCTTATCATTAGTTATCTTATAATTAACATATCCTTTTATTACTATAAATAAAGCATAAAAAAGAATAGCCAATAATATATACTTAATATCTATTTTAGTTAGAATATCAACTATATCATTAAAGTCATCTTTTAGTACTATATATAATACAATACCAGTAATAATTAATAATAGAATTGTATTCTTCTTTATGTTTTTAATTATATTCATGATATCATCCTTTGACTATTTTCTTTTTCTGGTTCTTCTTTTAGAAGTATTATATTTCCATCTATTTCTCCAAGATTTTCATATCCTCTTAATTCTAAATAATTAATCATACTGTCATCACCTTTAGGTATAGGTATAAATACTTCTTCCATACCTAATGTTTTTAGTGCATAATCAGTAGCTAATAGAGATGTTTCTCTTCTTTTATTACCTGTAGTTATTGGGGTAATTTTGCATTGCTTTATATCTTTTTCTAAAGATATATAACAACAATCTATTATTTTATCATTTTTTTCAGTGACTAAAATTCTATCTAATTCATTATTATTAGAGTTATAGTATTCTTCTTTAGAAATATTTTTTCTAATTTCCATAATGATTTCAGATGGTTTATCTGTGCATTCATTTTCTTCTTCAAATACTTTTATTTTCTCAAGTTGTGAATTATCATATGGATCTAACTCAAATATATTCAACTTAATCACCTACTTAATAATTTCTATACCTGGTAATTTCTTCCCCTCTAAGTATTCTAATGTAGCTCCTCCACCTGTGGAAGCATGATACACTTTATCTTTTAGTTTTGCAGTAGTAGCTGCTGCTACTATATCTCCTCCACCTAAGATTGTTTTTATATTATTATCAACTATATATTTTAATAGTTTATTTGTACCTACTTTATATTTAGAAAATTCATATACTCCTAATGGTCCATTCCAAATAACTATTTTAGCTTTCTTTAGAATAGATTCAAATAGTTTTATTGTTTTTTCTCCAATATCTAATCCCATCTCATCAGTGCTAATATTATCAATAGATTTTAATCTATATTTCTCATCATTAGTGTATTCATTAGTTACTGCAAAATCTACTGGTAAAACTATTTTATCTTTATACTTAGATAATACTTTCTTACAGAAATCTATGTTTTCTTCATCAAGTAAAGATTTGCCTATTTCATAACCTTCTGCTTTTAAGAATGTGAAAGCCATTCCTCCACCAATAAGTATTTTATCTGCTTTAGTAACAAGATTTTCAATAACACCTATCTTATCACTAACTTTAGCTCCTCCTAGTACTACTACAAATGGATGGGCTGGTGTATCTAGTTCTTTTAAAGCATTTAATTCTTTTTCTATTAAGAATCCTACTCCGCTAGGTAAATGAGTGGCAATACCTACATTAGATGCATGAGCACGATGCGCAGTACCAAATGCATCATTTATAAATACATCTCCTAAACTAGCCCAATATTTACCAAGTTCAGGATCGTTTCCACTTTCTCTTTTACCATCTAAATCCTCGTATCTAGTATTTTGAACTAGTAATACATCACCACATTCCATACTGTTTACTGCATCTTCTAGTTCTTCTCCTCTTGTTTCTTCACTAAATAGTATATCTTGTTTCAATAGTTCTGCTAAACGAGATGCTACTGGTGATAAATCATTTTTCTTTAAATCTGCTTCTTCTTTTACTCTTCCTAGATGAGACATTAATATTACTTTGCAGTCTCTATCTAAGCAATATTTAATAGTTTCTAGTGCTCCTTTAATTCTAGTATCATCTACTATCTTACCGTCTTTAATTGGAACATTAAAGTCACATCTAATTATTACTTTTTTACCGTCTAAATCTAAATCTTTTATTGTTTTCATGGAAAATTCTCCTATCTATTTAAATTATACCATTTTTCTATATAAAAAAAAAGGATTTCTCCTTTTTATTTAGTCATTAAGTATTTAGCTGTTCTAACCATTTGAGCAGTATAACTCATTTCATTATCATACCAAGATACAACCTTAACTAATTGGCGCCCATCTACTTCTAAAATATTAGTAGAAAGTCCATCAACTAGAGAACCACAACGTCTACCAATTACGTCACTAGATACGATTGGATCCATAGTAAATTCCATTGTTTCATTAGTATGTGCTTTTAATACTTCATTAATTTCTTCAGCTGTAGTGTTTTTCTTTAATTCTAGAGTTAAGTCTACAACAGAACCAGTAGGTACTGGTACTCTCATAGCAATACCATCTAATTTACCAGCTAAGTTAGGACAAACTAATCCGATTGCTGAAGCTGCTCCAGTAGAAGCTGGAACAATATTTGCTGCACATGCTCTACCACGACGTGCTAAATGTCCTTTTTTATGAGCTATATCAAGTGAAGCTTGGTCATTTGTATAAGCATGAACTGTAGTCATATAACCTTTAACAATTCCAAATTCTTTATCTAATACATTAACTACTGGTGCTAGACAGTTTGTAGTACAAGAAGCTGCACTAATAACTTTTTCATCTCCAGTTAAAATTTCATGGTTAACATTATAAACTATTGTTTTTAAATCTCCTTTAGCTGGTGCTGAAATAATAACATGTTTAGCTCCTGCTTCAATATGTTTATTTGCATCTTCTAATTTAGTAAATAAACCAGTACATTCAAATACTACATCGATATCTAAATCTTTCCAAGGCAATACTGCTGGGTCTTTTTCAGCATATACTCTTACCTTTCTATTTCCTACTACTATGTAGTCTCCATCTGCACTTATCTCATCAATTCTGTAATTTCTATGATTTGTATCATATTTTAATAAATAAGCTAATTGTTCTGCATCAGTTAAGTCATTGATAGCTACTACTTCAAATTCAGGATTTTCTTCCATTAATCTAAAACATAATCTACCAATTCTACCAAAACCATTGATTGCTACTTTTATCATTAAATCATCTCCCTAATATTATTATACATTATTATTATTAATTTAAATAAAAAAAATAAAGAAATAGTGTCAAATCTTTGGAAAAAATTTTTCTTTTTTCTAATAATATAGTAGAGGGTAGTTTGAAGATGCTTTTCCTTTCGAAGGCCAGTGGGTTTGGTTGAATGGTAAGGAGGTGAAATTATGACTATTAGAGAGAAATCTTTATATGCCATTATCTTCCTTCTATTTATTTTAATAGGAATACTATTATTTAAATAGAAAAAAGCATCTGAAAATGATTTTTCAGATGTCTAACTTAATGGAAAGGTGTCTGGAGTATCAGACTGTCCTCTCTACTTATATTGTATTATATTTGTTTACTTTTGTAAATATTATTCATGGAAATAACTTCCACCTATGAATTCTCTTATAGTTGCATCTTCTGGGATACAATCTGCTGAGATTGGTAAGAATAATCTTAAGAAATTAATTAATCTTTTAGCATCTTCATAGTATGGAGAATCTGATTCTACTGAATATAATAATGGCTCTACATATGTTTTTAATACACCTATTTCATATATAGCAGCAGAATTTATGATAGCATCATTCTCATCTTGATATGGGAAAATCCATTTTTCTTCACCTTTTCTTACATTACCCCAATGTGATAATGTGTGTTCTACTGAGTAACCTCTTGTTCTATTATCCCTTACTATTCTTCTTAATAATCTATTATCACTTGTGGATATACGATTATGATTATCAATATTTAATTCAGTTAATGGAGAAATATAAATCTTATATTTTCTATCTCTAGGTATATTAGTTAATACTTTATCATCTAAAGCATGTATTCCTTCGATTATTAATATATCATCGTCTCCTAATTGTAGGTCATTTCTAAATTCTTTTTCTCCTAGAGTAAAGTTAAATGTAGGAATAAGTATTTTTTCACCTTTTAATAATTCTCCTACTTGAGTATCAAATAGTTTTAAATCTACTGCTTCTAAGCATTCAAAATCATATTTACCATCTTCATCTTTAGGAGTATCTACTCTTTCTACAAAATAATCATCCATACTTAGTGCTTTTGGATGTAGTCCAAAAGATTCTAAATACATTGATAATTTACGTGATGTAGTTGTCTTACCTGAAGATGATGGTCCTGCTAGTAAAACTATTTTTATTCTATCTCTTTTACTATTAATATCTTTAGCTATATCTAATAATCTACTACTTTGTAGAGTTTCATCTATTTTTATTAAATCATTAATCTTTCCACTAGATACAACTCTATTTAAATCAGCAGATGTTGCTACATTCATTAATTTAGCCCATTCTTTATATTCTGTATATGCATCAAACATACCTATATGATGTTTATATTTAGGTATTTTATCATTTATATAAACAGTTGGAAATCTTAATACAAAACCATTTGTTTTTAGATAAGTTAAATCAAAATCTTTAACTTGTCCTGTAGACATAGGCATTGGATTAAAAAAGAAATTATATATATTACCTAATCTATAGATTGAAACATAACTATTAGTATTATATTTCATAGTTTCTGCTTTTACTTGATCACCTATTTCTTTAAAATAATTAATTGCTTCTATTCTATCTACAGTTAATCTTGTAATAGGCATATCTTTTTTAATTATTTCTTTCATTTCATTTTTAATTAATTCAAGTTTTTCTTCAGTTAGTTTGAATGTAGTTAAGAAATATATTCCTTTATCTATAGAGTGTTGGATAATAACATTAGCTTGTTTTCCAAATAATCTTTTTACGGCATATAAAAGAATAAATGTTAAAGCATTAACATGTGTTCTATTACCCTCGCAAGAAGTTAAATCCAAGAATTCTATTTCACAGTTTTCTTTTAATCTATAAGATAATTCACATATACGATTATTAACTCTTGCTAAAAGAATTGGATATTTATGTTCATCCTGATGTTCTGAATAAATTTCTTGAAGTGTAACATCTTTTGTATACTTATATTTTTGACCGTTTATAATAACTTCAATAGTATCTATCACAATACCACCCCTATTCTTATATTTTAGTATAACATATTTTGTCTAAATATAATATGAATAAATTTATTATTTGACACTATACTATATTATAGGTGAATAATATGAATTTAATTCCAATTGTTTTAGATAAAGAAGATGATGGTGAAAGAAGTTATGATATATACTCTATTTTATTAAAAAATAGAATTATATTTATATCTGGAGAGATTGATGATACTTTGAGTAACTTAGTAGTAGCACAACTATTATATTTAGATTCTTTAAGTCATGAAGATATATCTTTATATATTAATTCTCCTGGAGGAAGTGTTACTTCAGGTCTAGCCATTTATGATACTATGAACTTTATTAAAAGTGATGTTAGTACTATATGTTATGGAATATGTGCTAGTATGGCAGCACTTTTATTATCTAGTGGACATAAAGGTAAAAGATATATTTTACCTAATGCAGATGTTATGATACATCAAGTTTTAGGTAGAAGTGAAGGCCAAGCTAGTGATATTAAGATTGCTACTGATAGGATATTAAATCTAAAGAATAGACTTAATACAATACTATCTAAAAATACTAATAAACATATTAAAACTATAGAGAAAGATACTGATAGGGATAATTATTTAAATGCAGAAGAATCTTTAGAATATGGACTTGTTGATAAGATAATAAAAAAATGAACATTAATTGTTCATTTTTCTAAACTTATCTGCTAAATCTTTTAGTTTCTTTAATCTATGATTTAAACCTGATTTAGTTATTGGTTTATTTGTTTCTAAAGAGATAATTTCTGCTAGTTCTTTTAGAGACGTTTCTGGATATTTTTTTCTATACTCTAAAGCTTCTTTTACTTTATCATCTAATAGAACTAAACCTTCATTTTCTTCTATTACTTCTATATCTTCTAATTGTGATGTAGCATTTTCAATAATTTTATCCATGTTTGCTTGTTCACAATTATTTAATCTATTAGTTTTATTTTTCTTATCACGATATACTCTTACATCTTCATAATACATTAACGCTTTATTAGCACCTAGTATTTTTAAGAAGTCGCTTATTTTTTCTGCTTCTTTTATATAAATCATGTATCCTTTATCTCTATTAAGTATTTTGGCATTTAAATCAAATATATTTAATAGTTTTTGAACGAATACTGATTCTTCTGGTTTATTTATTAATAATTCCATGTGATATCTTGATTTCTTAGGATCATTAATACTTCCACTACCTAGGAATACTCCTCTTAGATAACCTCTTATTTCTTCATTAGCTCCTACTATATAGTTAGGAACTGTATCTAAGTATTTATTATCTTCTTTTATGCCTAGTGTTTTTAATAGTTTGTTTAAATCATCTTTTATTGTGATTTGATATAGAGTATTCTTACTAAAGTTTAAGTTTTCTATTTCATCTACTTTAGGAGTAATATCAAATATATCTTTAATTGAGTTTATTACTCTTTCTACAATAAAATTATTTTCTGTAGTCATAGTTATCTTATCTTTAGAAATAGTTGAATTATTTCTAATATATCCTGAAAGTTCAGCGATTAGTTCACTTTCAGTACTTTCTATTCTAGTTATTTCTTCTTTTATAGTTACTGTGAATGACATATTACTTTCTCATTAAATATGAAAAGATTACTGAACTTAGTTTCAGACTATCGTGTTTTAATGTATTGTCTTTATCAATAATCATTAAATCTTCTTCTATTAACTCAGTACCAATTTTCTTTATTTCATCATAATCTATTAATACTGGGTCTTTTTGTTCCTCTGTTTCATATTTTTTTGCCATTTTTTCTGATATTTTTGTATTACTTGCGATAACTACATCTACTTTTCTTTTATCTAAATATTTATTTAATAATTTAACATGATCACCTACTGTGAAACCATCTGTTTCTCCTGGTTGAGTTACTATATTAGATAGATACATTATAGGAGCTTTAGCTGTGTTTAAAGCTTCTTTTACTTCTTTACACATAATATTTGGAAGTACACTAGTAAATAGACTACCCATACTGAATATTATTAAATCTGCTTTTTTAATTTCTGTTAGTACTTCAGGTAATACTTTAGGTTCATGTTTATAGTAAATTTTTACTATTTTTTTAGGCCATAAAGTTATTTCTTCTTCACCTTCTACAATATTTCCTTCTTCATCTTTACCCATTAGAGTAAGATCAGAATCTTCTGAGATAGGCAATACTTTATGACGTACATCCAGTAATTTACTTAAGTGAGCTATTGAATCTGTTAGAGAACCTGTGATATCTAACATAGCGGTTAGTATTAAGTTACCTACAGCATGTCCATCTAAATCACTTGAAGTCTTGAAACGATATGACATCATATCTTTAATAGCTTCATCTGTTTGACTTAGATTAGTAACTACTTTTCTAATATCTCCTACTGCTGGAGTATGGAATTCTTCTCTTAATCTACCAGTTGATCTACCATTATCACTTACTGTGATAACTGCAGTTATATCTACTGGGAAGTCTTTTAATCCTCTTAATAGGAAACTCATTCCTGTTCCTCCACCCATTACTACTACTTTTTTATACATACTTCCACCTACTTTTCTATAAATATTTTCTCCTCCTTGTATAGTTTATTACTTTTTATATTCTTAAAAAGTAAATATATTCCAACTATGCAAAGAATTATTGAAATTATTTGTGCTACTTTTAAATTTCCGATTAGTAAGGAATCACTTCTAAATGTTTCTATGATACATCTTTCTATACCATACCATATAAAGTATATTCCTGTTAATTGGCCTACTCTTAAGGATTTAATCTTTCTTACTATTAGTAATATTATAAATCCTAATAATGAGAATACTGATTCATATAGGAATGTTGGTTCTCTATAGAAACCATCTATATACATTCCATCTATTATGAATTTAGGTAAATGTAGTCCTTTTAAGAAAGATAAGTCTACTATTCTTCCATAAGCTTCCCCATTAAAGAAATTACCCCATCTACCAATACTTTGAGCAATTATTACTCCTACTACTAGTATATCTAATAAAAGAAGAAAATTCATCTTTTTTTTCTTACAATATACAAATAAGAATATAAGTGCAGATATTATTCCTCCATGAATAGCTAATCCACCATTCCATATTTCTAATATTTCTATTGGATTAGATAAATAATAATCTAAATTGAATAA
>JAFZPS010000019.1 GCA_017550205.1 Bacilli bacterium
CGGGCGGTCACAGGTTCGAGTCCTGTAGGGTCCACCATTTTTTATTTATCGCGAGTATGGCGGAATTGGCAGACGCGCTAGACTTAGGATCTAGTGTCCCAGACGTGCAGGTTCAACTCCTGTTACTCGCACCAATAAAAAAGACTAAATCAATCAGAAATGATTGATTTTTTTATTTTCATAAATTATAATAAATAACTATCAAAAGGAGAAACTATATGAATCATATAAAATTTACAGGAACAATGAAGGCCGCTGAAAAAGCTGGTTTAATAAACAAAAATGATGAGTACTGGAAAAATCTAGAAATCATAGAAGGAGACTCCTATTACGCAATAGTTAAAGGAAAAGTACCGCTAGAAGTAGCTCTAATTATTTATAATAAATATCCAGAAAACCAATATGGAATTAGAGTAGAAGGCGGAAGAGACAATTATGATCCAAAAGAATGGGCTAAAGATGACGAATATCAAAAAGAAGCTGATAGTTATCCAAAAGGATATACTAATCACTTTGAAATAGAAGAAAGATATAATAGTCTACAAAGTAATCTTAAAAAGAGACCAGATGAAAATAAGTATATAGGTACATATCATATTGATACAAAAGAAGGATTAATAATACTTTTAGCTGAAATGAAAGACTATTATTTAAGAAAACATAATCAACCAGAAACAGCAGTAGAAAAAGTTGATAAAGTAGTAGCAAAAGCAACTGAATATATGGTAAAAGAAGTTAATCCAACAATAACAGCATATGATTGGATGCAAGAAGATGAAAACAATAAAGACTTATATAATGAACCAACAAATAATGTATTTAGAAAAGAATTAACGGAAACATTTAAAGATGTCTTAGCAGAATTTGATAAAGCAGTTAATCCATTCATTAATAATGATATAAAAATAGATAGTGCTATTAATTATACTAAAAAAGTACAAGTTGAGGGTTACACATTTAATAAATATAATGGTAAAAGTAGAGAAAATTCTTGTCATTTAAGTATATATGATAAAGAAAAAACACATCCTGATTTTCATAATTTTACTGAGTATTTTAGAGTACCAGATGGTTTCTCATTTATATTAGAATACTCAATACAGGGATATAATATGATTAGAGTAATACATTATTTCACAAGTAGTAACGATCATGAATTAGGAAAAGGTGAAATAATCTCAGTAGAATATTTAGATTATTTAAATCATGAAAAGACAGATATAAGATTAAATATATCTAATTGGAGAGCAGGAGAAACATACGGAGATAAAAATGATGCCTCTATAGACCAATTAACATATGTTTATGATAAACTAATAGAAGCAACAGAATATGCTAAAAAAATAACTATTGATAATATGGCAAAACAAAATGAAAAAGTAAAAATTAAAAAGTAAAAAGATGATTAAAATCATCTTTTATTTTTTAGTAATAATTTCAATAAGTTTCTTAGTACTAAAACTAGGAATATGATTCTTAGAAAGTACAATACCTATATATCTACTAGGAATTTTTTCTTTTAATTTAAGTTTATATAATTCATTATTTTTTAATAAATTTTTACTATAATCTTCATTTATATAACCAATTCCTAAACCAATTTTAGTAAATTCAACAACAAGTGTATATCCTGCTAATTCCATACTCGGATTTAAAGTAACATTATTTTTTCTTGCAAAACTATCTAAAAATTTTCTTGTATTAGATCCTTTTGGTTGAAGAATTAACGGATAATTACTTAACTCTTTTAGAGAAATTTCTTTATCAATCAATTCTTTATATTTTTTATTTACAGCAAAACAATCAGTTACTTTTTTACATTTAATTACTTCTAAGTCATCACCATATTTTTTATCAATCATATGTAATATTACAATATCCAATAATCCATTTCTTAATTTATATAATAATTCACTAGAAACATTAGTATCTATTTGTATATCTATTTTAGGATACTTTTCATGAAATTCCTCTAGATATGGTAATAAAAATTCTTTAGTAAGAGTAGTACTAATACCAATTCTAATACTGCCAGTTTCTAGATTAATTAAATCAGTAAACTTATTCTCAGCATTATTAATATATTCTATAGCTTGCCTTATATAATTATAAAACTCTTTACCCTCATTAGTTAAAATAACACCACGTTTAGTTCTAACAAATAGAGTTCCACCTAATTGTTCTTCTAGATTCTTAATTGATTTACTAATAGCAGGTTGAGATATATTTAATTCTTCACTTGCTTTAGTAATATTACCATTATTAGCTACTACATAAAAAATTCTATATAATTCAAAATCAATATTCATAATAACCTCCAGTTATATTTAACATAATAAATATGTATTTTAATTATAACAAAAATAGTACTACAATACAACTAAGAGAGGAGGAAAAAGTATGATTATAGGAATCACTGGAAAATCAGGTAGTGGTAAATCTACATTAGCTAAAAAGATACTAGAGAAAAAAGAAAATGCTGTATATCTAGAAATAGATAAAATAGGTCATAAAGTACTAACATTCCCAGATGTAGAAGAAGAAATAGTAAAAACTTTTGGTAAAGACGTTATTAATGAAGATAAGGTAGATAGAAAGAAGCTTGGTGATATTGTATTTAATTCAAGAGAGGAATGGAATAAATTAAATAAAATATCATGGGAATATATGAAAGTGGAAATAGATAACCTTATTGAAGAAAATAAAGATAAAGTAATTATCATAGATTGGTTATTATTACCATTATCACATTACTTTGATATGTGTGATATAAAAATACTTTTAGATATCCCATATAATATAAGAAAAGAAAGAGCTATGAAAAGAGATAATATAACAGAAGAAGCTTTTGATTTAAGAGAAAAAGCAAGTATAGATTTCGATAAAGATAAATTTGATTATGTATTAGAAACAGATGAAAAAATTAAAAGGATGGTGAAAACACTATGACAAAAGTATTATATCCAGGAAGTTTTGATCCTATTACTAAAGGCCATATGAATATAATTGAACAAGCAAGTGATTTATTTGATGAAGTAGTAGTAGCAGTAATGCAAAACCCAACAAAAAAGCAAGGAATGTTTACTATTGAAGAAAGAATGGAAATGATTAAAGAACTATATCATAGAATGAATAATATTAAAGTAATTACAGGAAATGGTGCTGCGGTAGATGTAGCAATCTTAAATGAATGTAAAGCTATTATTAGAGGTTTAAGAAGTTTAAGTGATTATGATTACGAAGTTCAATTACAACAGATCAATAAAGATATTTCTAACAACAAAGTAAATACTATTTGTCTATTTGCAGATAAAGAATATCAATTTATCTCATCTAGTATGGTAAAAGAAGTATTTAAATTAGATAAAGATATTTCTAATTATGTAGATGAAGAAGTACAAAAACAAATGATTAAGAAAAGAGATGAATTATATGGAAGAAATTAAATTAAAAATATTAGGTTCAGTATCACCTTACTCAAAAGATAATAAAAACTGTCCAGGATACTTAATTAAATATAATAATCAAAATATATTATTTGATTGTGGTAATGGTTGTACAAGACTATTAAATATGTCTGAAGACTTAAATAATTTAAAAATATTTATAACTCATCTACATCCAGATCATATAGGAGATTTAATATCACTTCTACAAGCAATTAGAGTATATAGAAGATATAATTTATATAAAGATAATATTGATTTATATATACCAGAAACATTTGAAAGAGTATATGATTTTAGATTATATGAAGATGGTTGGGATAGATATGTAATTGGAGAAAAAAACTCACTAGAATATGATTTAGTAAAAAGATATGCTGAATTAGCCGAAGTAAATCTACATAAATTAACATATAAAACAGAATTAAATAATTGTGTAGTAGAAGCAAAAAAAGCATTACACGATATAGAAAGTTATTCATTAAAAATAACCACAAAGATAGGAACTATTTCTTATTCTGGTGATACAGCAGAAACACTTAGCTATAATGCAGATAATGGTAAAGGTATGATTTTATATAAGTTTGTTGAAAATAGTGATATATTTATATGTGAATCAACTTTTCTAAAAGATCAAAAGAAAAATGGTGCATTACACTTATCTACTACTGATGCTGCATGGATTGCTAAAAAAGCAAATGTAAAGAAACTAATACTAACACACTTTTGGCCTGAAATAGATAAAGAAGAATATGTTAAAGAAGCAAAAGAATTATTTAATAATGTAGAAGCTGCAGAAGAAGGAAAACAATATATATTAAGGAGATGATAATATGGAAGAATTAATAGATTTACATACACATACAAGGTTTTCTGACGGAGAATTATCACCAGAAAAATTAATAGAATTAGCAAAAACAAGAAATATAAAAACAATAGCTATTACAGATCATGATACAGTAAATGGAATTAAAAAAATAAGAAACTTAGAACTAGGTAATATAGAAGTAATAAAAGGTATAGAATTATCAGCTAAAGCAACTAAAGGTACATTTCATATATTAGGTTATGATTTAGACTTAGATAGTGAAATATTAAATAATAAAATGTGGGAATTAAAAACAAATAGTACTAATTCAACATTATCAGTAATGGAACAAATAAAAAGAGATTATGGAATTAGATTTGATTACGATGATATAAAAAAATTAATAAATGCCAATCGTCATATAGGAAGACCAGATTTAGCCAAACTATGTATTAAATATGGGTATGCTACTACACCACAAGAAGCATTTGATAAATATTTAAATGCCGCTCATGAAAAAATAAGAGGATTAAACAAATGGTTAACTTATGAAGAATGTTTAGATTTAATAATAAAAAGTGGTGGAATACCAGTATTAGCTCATCCATATCAATTAAAAATGACAGAAGAAGAATTTATTCCATTATTAGAAAATATGATTAAATGCGGTTTAAGAGGAATAGAAGTATATCATTCAAATCATTCAAAAGAACAAATGGAATATTATAAAAAAATAGCTAATAAATATGATTTACTAATTAGTGGTGGTAGTGACTATCATGGTAAAATATTAAAACCTGATATTGAATTAGGCACTGGTAAAAATAATAATCTAAAATTAAAGCAATTATCTCTAGTAGATGAAATACATAAAAGAAGATAACTTCTTCTTTTTTCTATTTTAATTTATCAAAATATAGGGTATTATATTATTAGAGAAAGGGTGTTTCTATGAAAGTTATAAATGTTAATGAAAATAATTTTAATGAAGAGGTATTAAATTCAAAAACTAAAGTACTAGCAGACTTTAATGCAGAATGGTGTGGTCCATGTAGAATGTTAGGACCAATACTAGATAATTATGCAGAAGAACATGATAATATAAAAATAGTTTCTATTAATGTAGATGATAATAATGATTTAGCTAGAAAATATAATGTATTTTCAATACCATGTTTAGTAGTAATCAAAGATGGTAAAGAAATTAATAGATCTGTAGGATTAATATCTAAAACTGAAATAGATGAACTAATAGGTGATTAATATGTATGATATTATAATAATTGGAGCAGGTCCTGCTGGAATGACTGCTGCTATTTATGCAGCACGCGCTAATAAAAAAGTATTAGTATTAGAAGCTTTAAATTATGGTGGAGAAATACTAAACACATTAAAAATTGAAAATTACCCAGTAGAAGAAAATATTAGTGGTTTTGATTTTGCTACTAAATTATATAATCAAATAATTAAACTAGGTGTAGAAGTAAAATTAGAAAAAGTAATTAGTATTAATGAAGAAAAGCAAGTTAAAACAAATGAAAATACTTATACATCTAAAGCAATTATAATAGCTACAGGACTAAAAACACGTAAGTTAGATTTACCATTAGAAGAAGAATTAACTGGAAAAGGAATATCTTACTGCGCTACATGTGATGGAGCATTCTTCAAAAATAAAGATGTAGCTGTAGTAGGTGGAGGAAATACTGCTTTAGAAGATGCTTTATACTTATCAGATATCTGTAATAAAGTATATTTAATACATAGAAGAAATGAATTTAGAGCTGATCCTATCACAGTAAATAAAGTATTAGAAAAAGATAATATAAAAGTATTATATGATTCAATTATTACTAAAATTAATGGTTCTAATTACTTAGAAAGTATAGAAGTAAATAATGAATTATTAAATGTAAATGGTTTATTTATAGCTATAGGTAAAATACCTCACTTAGATTATTTAAATAACTTAATAGAAACAAATGAATTAGGTTATATTAAATCAAATGAATTATGTCATACCAATATAGAAGGTATCTTTGTAGCAGGTGATATTAGAGAGAAAACACTACGTCAATTAGTAACAGCAACATCTGATGGAGCAGTAGCTGCAACAGAAGCAATTAAATATATAAATAAATAGAGTTCAATGAACTCTTTTTTATTTTTGTGATATAATAATTCTAGGTGATTATATGACTATTTTTGACTATGTAAAAAAATATGGTGATTATTCATTTGAAGAAAAAGAATTTACAGAAGTAGATTGTGTCATTTTCTCATTTTTAGGATATGCTGATATGGAAGGCATAATAACTAAATATAATAAAATGACTCTAAAAGAAGTAGCAGAAAAACTACTAGAACTTCATAGAAATAAAGAAAAAAATATAATCGCTACTAGAGAAGCAATAAAACTATTTATTGCTATGAAAGATACTAAAAGATATAAAGATTGTTTAATATATCACTATGATTATATAGGTAACTTTGATCTACAATTTGGAGTATTCTCTATAGAATATCAAAAGAATAAAGTATTTGTAACATTTGAAGGAACAGATCAGTTGTTCTCTGGATGGATAGAAGATTTTATGTTAAGTTGTGAATTTCCAACAATATCACATAAAAAAGCTATAAATTATTTAAATAAGTATTATACATTTAATAATAAAGAACTAATTATTGGAGGTCACTCTAAAGGAGGAAACCTAGCCCTTGTTGCTGGAATGTATGCTAATTTTATTGTTAGAAGTAAAATAAAATTTATTTGTAATGCTGATGGTCCAGGATTACTTGATAAACAATTTTATTCATCAAGATATAGAGATATAAGTGATAAATATATTCATATAATTCCAGAATCATCTTATATAGGATTATTCTTAAATCATGATCATGATAAAATAATAAAAGCATCTAATAAAGGTGTATTATCACATGCAGCTAATTTCTGGGTAGTAGAAGATGATCATTTTGTAGGATCAGTTTTAAATCCTATGTCTCAAAAACTAGATATAAGATTAAAAGAATGGTTAAACAAATATAATGATAAAGATAAATTTAATTTTGTAAGTAACTTAGATATGTTATTAAGAAGAGCTAATGTATCTAGTGCTTTAGAATTAGTATCAAAAAATACTAAATTATTTAGATTACTAAGAGAAGCAAATGATATAGATGAAGAAACTAAAAAACAATTAGGAGAATTATTAAGTATAGTAATAGATTGTTTTAAAGCTACTAAAAAAGAAGAATTTGCAGAATTTATAAGTAATGTATTTAAAACTACAAAACACAACGAGGTAAATTATGAAAACATTAATGATTGATATGGACGATGTAATAACTATAGGTAATTTTAATAAATATATAGAAGAATTTATGGGTATTAAAATTAATATGGAAGAAATAACTAATTATTATTATGTTCAAGACTTAGTAGAAAGTAAAAAAGAAGAGTTTTGGAAATATGTAGAAGATAAAAATCTATATGAAGGAGCTCCTTTATTTGAAGATTGTTATGATGTATTAAAAAAATTAAATGATAAATATGATATATACATAGTAACTTCATATTTATGGACTGATGGAATTGATATAAGTGGTAAGAATCTAGGATATAAATATTATTATTTAAAAGAAATGTTACCATTTATAGATCCTAGTAAATATATTTTTACTACTAATAAGAAACTACTACATTTTGATATTAAATTAGATGATAAATATGAGAATTTAGAAAATTCAAATACTAAGATATTATTTAATAGTTGGCATAACTATAATAAAGAATATAATGATGTAATAAGAGTAAATAATTGGAAAGAAATAGAGGAGATACTACTATGAAAAAACTAATGTTAATAGGTGGAGGAGATACAGGTCGTGGTAATACTTCATATAATACAAAAGAAATAGATGAAGAAGTAGTTAAAATGACTGGTAAAGAAAATCCTAACTTTTTATTTATAGGGCTTGCTTCAAGTCATTCTGATTCATACTATGATACTATGAAAAAAATATATAAAGAATTAGGATGTACTCCAGTATATCTAAAGAAAAGTAATATATTAAATAATCCTGATATAGTAGAGAATAAAATAAAAGATGCTGATATTATCTATATATGTGGAGGAGATACAGTAAAATTATTAAATGATGTAAAAGAATATAAAATAGATAAACTATTACTAGAAGCATATAATAACGGAACAGTACTTACTGGTATGTCTGCAGGAGCTATACTTTTATCTAATAAAGGTTTTTCTGATTCATTAATAATAAGAGGAGAATCAGATAAATATGAATTTATAAATGGATTAAACTTTATAAATATAAATTTCTGTCCTCATTATAATACTGATCCTAAGAAAACTACTGATTTAGAAGAATACTTATCTAATTCAAAAGATGAAGTATATTGCTTAGAAAACTGTACTGCATTAAAAGTAGAAGATAGTAAAATAAGTATTATAAAATCAGATAAAACTGCTAAAGTATATATAAAATCCAATAATAAAGAAAAAGAACTAGATAACTAGTCCTTTTTATTTACAATTATCTATTATTTTACTCTTATTTATATAATACTTATCTCTATCAATCTTCTTTACTTTATAATACTTATATTCGAAAATTAAATCATCTCTATCTAATAATATTTCTCTTAATTTATAAGAATCACAATATACATATACTTTATCTATTATTTTTATATTATTAAGTTCATTATACTTAGGTACTTTAATAAATATAGATAGTATTATAAATATAAATATTAATAAAATATACTTTTTCATTTATATCTACCTCTAATTATATTATTAGATAGTCTTTTACTACGTTTTTTAATATTACTATCTATTTTTATAATAGAATCACTAATCTCAAATTTACTTAAATAATTATAACCAAACACCTCAGTATTAAGAAGATTAATAAGTAATATAAAACCACCTAATATAACTCCATATATTCCAAATATACTAGATAGTATCAGTATAAGTATTTTATAAGCTCTAAGGGCATTATTAAGCTCTATAGAAGAGAAAATAAGTCCAGAGATAGAACTAATCGCTATAACAATAATCATAATAGGAGATACTATTCCAGCACTAACAGCAGCATCCCCAAGTATTAATCCTCCAAGTATAGAAATAGAACTACCACTAGTAATATTTCTTCTTAAATCAGACTCTTTTAATATCTCAAAACATATAATCATAAATAATGCTTCTATATAAGCAGGAAAAGGTACAAATGTTCTCCCAGACTTTAATACTAATAATAAATCAATAGGAATAAGACTATAATTTCTAGTAGTAAAAGAAATATATAAACCAGGTATAAATATAGCTATTAAAAAAGCAATTACTCTAATAATTCTAATAAAACTAGTATTAAAACTCTTTTGAAAATAATCATCAATACTATGAAAATAATCTATAAAAAAACTAGGTAATATTAAAGCATATGGACTATTATCTACTAATACAATAACTTTACCCTCTAATAGAGCCATACTACATCTATCAGGTCTCTCACTCATACTTAAAGTAGGAAATAAATTATGCTTTTCTAAAGAATTTCTTAAATAACTAGAATCAATTATCCCATCTATATTAATTTTTTCTAATTTCTTTTTAATATGATTAACTAAATCTTTTTTAACTATACCATCTATATATAAAATATTTATCTTAGTCTTAGTATATTTACCAATACACATATTATCTATTTTTAATTTATCACTCTTAATTCTCTTCTTAATTAAATTAAAATTAGTATTAATATTTTCTATAAAAGAATCTCTAGCTCCTCCTAAAGTAATTTCACTTCTAATTATTCCTATATCTCTCTCATACATAAAATCACCATTAATAGTATGGATTATTATTTAAAATATATTATTTTTTTGTTATAATGAAATAGAGGGATAATATGAAAGTAGAAGTAGTAAAATTAGATAATTTTGGTAGAGGTATTACTTATATAAATGATAAAATTTGTTTCATAGAAAATGCTTTACCAGAAGAAGTAGTAGAAATTGAAATAATAGAAGAAACTAAAAAATATTATTTAGCTAAAGTAGTTAAATATATAGAAAAATCTCCATTAAGAATAGAAGAAGAATGTCCATATTCTAGTATATGTGGAGCTTGTAATCTAAATCATATATGTTTTAATGAAGAAAATAAATTTAAATTAGATAAAGTAAAAGGTATTATGGAGAAATTTGCTTCTATAGATCCTAAATTAGTAAAAGGAATAATCTACCATGATAGAAATAATTATAGAAACAAAATAACACTTCATGGTAAAGATAATGAAATAGGTTTATATAAAGAAAAAACAAATGAAATTATCCCAATAAATAGTTGTTTAATAGTAAATCCTAAAATAAATGAAATTATAAAAGTATTAAATTCTTTATCTAAAAAAATAAAAGAAGTAATAATAAAAACATCTAATGATAATTCTAAAGTAATGGTAAAAATAACTGGTAATATAGATAATATAGATTTATTAAAAGAATTATGTGATGTATTAATTATAAATGATAAATATTATACAGATAATCATGTAATAGAAACTAATATAGGTAATAAAAAGTATATTGAAGGAATAGATTCTTTCTTCCAAGTAAATAATACTTTAACTAAAGAATTATATGATGAAGTATTAGAAAATGTAAAAGATAAATCCTACAGTAATGTATTAGATCTATATTGTGGTACAGGAACTATTGGTATTTATATTTCTGATTACTGTAAAAAAATAATTGGAATTGATTATAATGAATCTAATATAAATGATGCTAATAAAAATAAAGAATTAAATAATATAACTAATATAGAATTTATTAATTCTAAAGTAGAAGACAAAATAGACACATTCAAAGATATAGATTTAGTAATAGTAGATCCACCTAGAGCTGGATTAGATACAAAAACAAAAGAGTATTTAAAAGAAATAAATCCAGAAAAGATTATATATGTATCATGTGATCCAATCACTCTAGCTAGAGATATAAAAGACCTAGAAACTTATAAAATTAATTATATAAAAGTATTTAATATGTTTCCAAGAACTTATCATTGTGAAAATATAGCTGTTTTAGAAAGGAAGAATTAAGATGAATCACGTAGGAACAAAAATAATTAATACTGAAAGACTAGTATTAAGAAGATTTACTGAAAATGATGCTAAAGAAATATATGAAGGTTATGTAAATCAAGAAGATTTTTTGTATTATGCAAATAAAGAAAAAAGAACACTTCAAGAAGAGATAGAATCATTAAAAGGTATAGAAGCAAAATATAATAATCCAGAATATTATAATTGGTTAATAACACTTAATAATAAAGTAATTGGTGCTATTCATTTAAACGTAGATAATTATAATGAATCAGTTGAATTTAATTATGCAATAGATGATAGGTATAAAGGTAATGGCTATATGACTGAAGCTTTAGAAGCAGTAAAAGAATATTGTTTAAATAAAATAGAAACAAATAGAATTAGTGGTGGATGTGAAATTAATAATATTGCTTCTAAAAAAGTAATGGAAAAATGTAATTTTAAATATGAAGGTACACTAAGAAATCATTTAAAATTAAGAGATGGATATCATGACATGTGTATGTATTCATTTATTAGAAATAGAGATTAGGGTATATATCCCCAACACTGTAATCGGTTATTGGGAATATATTCCTGACACTGAAACATGGTTAGATGACCTATTCCTGAATAGGTGTCCACCCATTGCGAGAGTGTCTGTATATTAGAAAGAAAGGAAAAATAAAAATGAGAGATTTACTTTTAAAATTGATAAGTGAGTATTTAATGTTATTTCCAAATGAAAAAGAAAGGCAAGAGAGGTTCATAGAGTATTTAAAAAATCATACTGATGAACAAATAACTGATTGGAATAATTTTGATGGTCATGTTGTTGTGGGCGGATTTATTTATGTCAAAGAAGAGCAAAAATTCTTAGTTATCTACCACAACGATTTAAAAATGTTCTTATATCCAGGAG
Organism: Bacilli bacterium; assembly: GCA_017550205.1. The sequence goes on from JAFZPS010000019.1 coordinate 12,299, forward strand.
GACACGTTGATTCTGGTGATGTAAATCCTCTTGAAGCATCAAGAAGAGAAGTTTTTGAGGAAACTGGATTTGATGATATTGAGGAAGTGGTATTATCAGATAACAAATTAATTCCTATAGATATTGATACACATGTAATACCATATAATGAAAGACTTGATTTACCAGAGCATTATCATTTTGAGTTTAGATATCTATTTGCAATTGATAGTATTAAGGAAGTTAAATTAGATTTAAGTGAATCATCAAAATTCAAATGGATAAGCATAGAGGAATTAAGAGAAGATAAAAACTATGGTAGAATTACAGAAAAAATAGATAGTGACTTAGCACTAATACGCAAACAACTAGGGTAGTTTCATATCTAAAAAATATTCCTGATACTGAAACAAGGTTAGAGCACTTAGCACTGACACTGATACAACCCATTGTGAGAGTGTTCATATTAGAGAAAGGAAATAATATATGAAAATATATATGATAAGACATGGAGTACCAAATTATAGTTATATTGATGAACACGCTTTTATAGGGCATGGCAATGATTTAGCTCCATTAGATAATAATTATATTGAAAATGTTAGAAAAACAGCTCGTGATAATAGATTAAAAAATGCAGAATTAATAGTATCTTCACCATACACTAGAGCTCTTCAAACCGCTGCTATCATATCAAAAGAAACAAATCTTGAAATTATGGTAGAACCAGATTTAAGAGAGTGGGAACCAGATTTAACATATCAATACAGAGGAATTAACATAAAGAAAATTTTTGATGATTATTATGAATGTAATGGAATTAGACCAAGTGATAGAAAAGTTAATTGGGAAAGCAAAGAAGAATTACGAAAAAGAATTAATAATGTTATAGATAAGTATAAAAAAACAAATAAATGTATAATATTTGTTTTTCATCAAACAGCAATACAATCTATTATTGGTAATATAAAAGTAAAACCAGCAGAGATTGTTGAATATGAAGTTAATTAATTATATATAAAGTTTCATACAAGGTATTGCAAGTTGAACCATATTTTAGAAGGGAGATATCATGATAGACTTAATAAAAGCAAGAAAAGAATTTAAAAAATATATTGATAATTATAATAACCAAGATGATCCTGGTTTTAATTTAAAAATAGTTCATACTTATCATGTTGTAGATAATGCCATGATGATTGCAAAAGAATTAGGATTAACTGAAGAAGATATTAACTTAGCTGGATTAATTGCTATCTTACATGACATTGGCAGATTTGATGAGTTAAAAAATCTAAAAAAATTTGATAGTGTAGGTAAAGATGGAACTATATATTTATATGGTGATGAAGGAATTATAGATATAACTGTTGACGATACTAACACATCAACTGAAGTAAAAGAAAAAATCAAATAATATTAAATAAAGATATCGATAAGATATCTTTTTTTATGTTATAATAAAAATGTCGTTGATTAGGACATAATTGAAAGGAGATAAATTATGAAAGCAATATTTAAAAGTGCAGTACACATGTTAATAATTAAAGATAATAAATTACTAGTACAAAAAAGAAAGGGTTCAAAATTATGGCCTGGATATTATGCCGTACCAGCAGGACATATTGATGAAGGAGAAAATCAATATGATGCATTAATAAGAGAAGCTAAGGAAGAACTTGGTATCGTAATAAATCCAGAAAACATAATAAATAGTTATGTTGTATTAAGAAGAAATTTTTTTGAAATAGATGGAAAAAGATTAGAACCATACATCGATTATTATTTTGAAATAAATGAATATGAAGGAACACCTAAAATAATAGAAGAAGATAAATGTGATGAATTAATATGGGCAGATATTAATAATCTACCTGAACCATTTATTAATTATGAAGGTGATTTCCTAGATGATAAAACAATCACAACATATGATTGTATTACTGATGGAGCATACGTTAAAAAGAAATAGGTATAATATTCGGTAGGGGGAAAATATATGATTTATACAGGAAAATATGAAAATTGTAAAAGTGGTAATTTGATTTCTATATCAGGTGATCGTGGAAAAAAAGTTGGTTTTGAAGGAAAATGTATTCCTAAATTTGCTCCTAAATTAGTTTTTTGGAAAATATGGGAAGAAAACATAGGTAAAATAGATGAATTAGAAAATACTAAATACTATATAAATGAATACTATAAGCAAGTATTAATTAATTTAGATATAGAGGAAATTCTAAGAAATGAAAAAAATCCAATTTTATTATGTTATGAAGATTCAGATAAATTTTGTCATAGACATATCTTAGCTGAATATATTGAACTTAAATATGGTATCAAAGTTCAAGAAATTGAAATTGATGAAAAGGGTAATATTATTCCTAAAGAAAGACCAAAATATATTAAAGAAATACTTATAGATGTAATACTAGAAAATGGATTAGAAAAATTTCAAAAACATGGTTGTTTTAATTGTGAATATGTTATAGATCCTGAAACAGTAGATTCTATTATTAATGAAAATGAAGAATATAGTGAAATGAGTTATAGTGAAGCAGTTGAAAAAATTGGTCATTGTCTAGTAACACCTTATGATTATGGTATAAAGCATAATTATCATTGTAAATATTATTATCCAAATAGTGAATGTTTAGAAAAATGTAAAGTATTAAAAAGGTGATATCTATGGAAAAACTAATAGATTTACATATTCATTCTAATATATCAGATGGAGTATTATCTCCTAAAGAAATAATAGATGAAGCAGTAAAAAATAATGTTAATACAGTTAGTATTTGTGATCACGATAGTGTAGAAGCATATACTAATGAATTATTTGAATATGCTAAAAAGAATAGTATTAATCTAATAACTGGTGTAGAAATAACTACACAAGATACAGTAGGAGTTCATGTCCTTGGATATAATATAGATCTAAATAATAAAGACTTATTAGATACATTATATAAATTAAAGAACTCAAGACATATATATTTGCATGATGTATCTAAAAAACTAAATGAATTAGGTTATATAGTAAATGAAAAAGAACTTGATAAAATAGATACAGTCACTAAAGCACATATTGCCCTTGATATTTTAAATAATAAAGAAAACAAACAATTATTAATTAAAACATTTGGCCATATTCCTAATATGGGTGAATTCATAGAAACAATTATGATAGAAGGATGTCCTGCTTATATAGAAAAGAAAACAATTTCTCCAAAAGAAGCATCTGAAATAATAAAAAAAGCTAATGGAAAAGTAGTATTAGCTCATCCAGTAAGTTATAAATATGAGAATAATTTAAATATAGAAGATGTACAACAAATAGTAGATAAAATGAATCCTGATGGAATAGAAGCATATTACCATTATGTAGATAGATACAATAATAAAGTAGATGAAGTAAACAAATGGTTAGAATTTGCTAAAAAGAATAATAAATTTGTAACTATAGGATCTGATTTTCATAAAAAAGATGGTATTAGACCAGAAATAGGTCTTATTAATTATGATATAGATATAACTACAAAAGAAATAGATAATATATTAAATTGTATTAAAGGAGATAAACATGGGTAAAAAAACATTATTTTTTTCTAATATAATAGGCGATATAATGAGTAATGATATTAATTCTAAATTTAATGATTATATGGAAGAATATCTAAAGAAAAATATTAATAGTGATTATAGTATGATATTTATAGATGCTCCTGGTTTAGGAGGAGAAGAAAACTATTTGCCTAATATTATTAGATGTTTTAATAGAATAGGAATTGACTTTAAAAGTATAATTCACGTAAATAGTAATACATTAAGAAGTAATATAGATGATTTCTTATTAAATAATAATAAAATATTATATTTCTTAATGGGAGGTAATCCTTATACACAAATAGAAACAATAAAAAGATTAAATATGATAGAAGAAATAAAGAATCATAATGATCTAGTAATAGGTTTTTGTGCAGGAGCTATTAATCTATCAAAATATTCTATTTTAACTTCAGATGAGGATTTCCCTGAAGTAGATAATTATGAAGGAATAGATAGAGAAGATATTTGTGTAGAACCACATTATAATAATCCATACGATATAAAAAGAAATAATGAACTACAAGATTTTTCTAATAAACTCAATACTAATATTTATTGTGTACCAGATAAAAGTATAATTTACTTTGAAAATGGTATAAAAACAGAAAAAGGAATAATTTATACAGTAGAAAAGGAGAATATATGAAAAAATTTGCAATAATAGAAATAGGTAGTTATAATACTAAAACTCATGTATATGAAGATGAAAAAATTATATATGATAAAACTAATACATTAAAACTAAAAGCTAATTATAAAGAAAATGGTAAGATTAGTGATAATGATATTAATGAAATAATTAATATTATTAAAAATGCTTATAAATATACAGAAGATGTTCATGTATATGGATGTAGTATATTTAGAAATATAAGTGTTGAAGAATTAAATGAAATAAATGAAAAAGTATACAAAGAATGTAATCTTAAGATAGAAGTAGTAACACAAGAAGATGAAGCATATTATACTGCATATGGTTGCTATTCAAATATTGATTATAAAGATAATATTTGTATATTTATAGGTGGAGGAGGTTCCATCGAATTAATATTTGTTAAGAATAAAGAAATAATAGATAAAAAATATTATAATTTTGGAGTAGTAGATGTTACTAATAAATTTGAAAGTTTAAAAGATGATATTCCTACTTGTACATTTGATGAAGTATATAATTATATTAGTGAATTAATACCTGATATTAATACAAAAGCTGATCTATTAATTCTAGCTGGTGGAGATCACTTCTACTGGTATAATAATGCAGAATATAAATTATTAGATAATGAATTATATAAAGCTGATAATCAAAATAAAATAATTACTATAGATAAGAGTGATGAATATGATAAAGATGCTTTAGTTACTTCACTAGAAAAAATTAAAAATAATAGTGATAATCCTAGTTGGTTTGATGGATCACGTGCTATGAAAGTTATTACTAATTATATATCTCATCAAGTAAATGCTAAATACATAATTCCTACTAGAATAAATATGGAAGATGGTATTAAAGAAGTATTAATTAATAATTAATAAGGAGAACTTATGGAAAAAATACATGTAATACTAGATACAGATACATATAATGAATGTGATGATCAGTTTGCTTTAACATACTTAATTAAACATCAAGATATCTTTGATATAGAAGCAATCACAATAGCACCATATTCGCATCATACAATATATATATCGGCTCCTGATAGTCAAGGATTAAGTTATAATGAAGCTAAGAAAATATGTAAGTATTTTAAATATGATGAAGAAAAAGTATATAAAGGATCTAGTAATTACCTTATAAGTGGCTATAGTGAAGATAATGATGCAGTTAATAAGATTATTGAAATAGCTCATAAAAATGATAAAACTTATATTTTAGGAATAGCTGCTCCTACAAATATAGCTCTAGCTATAAAGAAAGATCCTAGTATAATAAATAAAATTGAAATTATCTGGTTAGGTGGTCATAAACTAGGTTATGAAAATAATGTTGAATATAATTTTAAACAAGATTTAGAAGCAGTAAAAACCATGTTTAATTCAGGTGTACCTTTAACTGTATTACCAGCTAAAGGAGTAGTTTCTAAACTAAATATAAATATAAATGTTTTAAAAGAAAACTTAGCAAATATAAATGATTTATATGATTATTTAATAGAAAGATTTCATGATGATGGATATCATCCAATACGTGAAGAAAGACCTATTTGGGATATTGCAGTAATTGCTTATATGGTAAATAAAAATTGGTTTGAAGAAACTAAAATAAGTTGTCCGGATATATTAGAAGATACATCATATCAATTCACAAAGAAAAAAAATAAAGTAACTTTTGTTACTGATTTAGATAAAGATAAAATATATAACGATCTATTTACTAGATATAAAATGTAATAGTAAATGAAAGGAATACTATGGATTCTATAAAAGAAAAACTATTTAAACTTCAAGATAAGAAGTATCAAGAAATGCAATTTAAAATAATACCTAATATAGATAATTCTACTATTATAGGGGTAAGAACTCCTGAGATAAAAAAATTAGCTAAAGACGTAGTTAAAGGTGATTATAAATCTTTTTTAGAAGAATTACCTCATAGATACTTTGATGAAAATCAACTACATGCCTTCATAATATCTGAAATAAAGGATTATGATGAATGTATTAATTATATTAATAAATTTCTACCATATATAGATAATTGGGCTACATGCGATACATTAATACCAAAAGTATTTAAAAAAAATACTGATAAATTAATAATAGAAGTAAAGAAATGGATTAAATCTAAAGAAGATTACACTATAAGATATGGTATAGGTACTCTTATGAGATTTTATTTAAATGATGAATTTAAAGAAGAATATTTAGAGCTAGTATCTAAGATTAAATCTAATGAGTATTATGTAAATATGATGATTGCTTGGTACTATGCAACAGCTTTAGCTAAGCAATATAATTCAACAATTAAATATATTGAGAATAATAAATTAGATACATGGGTACATAATAAAACAATCCAAAAAGCTATTGAAAGTTATAGAATTACAGATAAACAAAAAGATTACTTAAGAAAATTAAAAAGAAAAGACTAATTTTTAGTCTTTTTTATTTACTTAAACTACATAAAATTATAAAATAGTATTAGTAGAGTATAAATAGTAGGGAGGTTTATATGAAAAAAGGTTTTGATAATGAGAAGTATGTAAAAATACAAAGTAAAAAGATTAAAGAGAGATTTAAATTATTTGATAAGTTATATCTAGAAGTAGGGGGAAAATTATTTGATGATTCTCATGCAGCAAGAATACTACCCGGTTTTAAGAATGATGTTAAAATCAGTATGTTTAAAGAACTTAAAAATGATTTAGAAATTATTTTCTGTATTAATGCCGGTGATATAGAGAAGAATAAGACAAGAGGAGAATATGGTATTACATATGATCAAGAAACTTTATCGTTAATAAATAAATCTAAAAAAATGGGATTCTCTGTAAATAGTGTAGTTATAACTCTTTATAAGAATCAAGTAAGTGTAGATGAGTTTATTAATAAACTAAATAGAAATGGTATTAAGACTTATATACATACAGCTACTAAAGGTTATCCAACTGACGTTGATACTATAGTTAGTGATGAAGGATATGGTGCTAATCCCTATATTGAAACAACAAAACCTTTAATATTAGTAAATGCTCCAGGTCCTGGTAGTGGAAAACTTGCAACTTGTCTTTCTCAAATATATCATGAGAATAAAAGAGGAGTTAATGCAGGATATGCTAAATTTGAAACATTCCCAGTATGGAATTTACCTTTAAAACACCCTGTTAATCTTGCTTATGAAGCCGCTACAGCTGATTTAAAAGACGTTAATATGATTGATCCATTCCATCTAGAAAAGTATGGAAAACAGGCTGTAAATTATAATAGAGATATAGAAACATTCCCTATATTAAAAAGTATCTTAAATAAAGTAATGAATAAAGATATATATTATTCTCCTACAGATATGGGAGTTAATATGGTAGGTTTCTGTATTACTAATAATGATGTTGTAGAAGAAGCTTGTAAAAAAGAAATAGTAAGAAGATATTATAATGAATTAAATAATTATAAAATAGGTTTATGTGACGAAGATACTTATAGAAAAGTAAAACTATTAATGAATGAATTAAATATAGATGAAACATACTTAGATGTAATTAAACCTGCTTTAGATAAAAAAGAAAAAGAAAATGGACTACCAGTAATAGCTATGAAAGTAAATAAAAAAGTTCTTACAGGTAAACAAACAGAATTACTTACTCCAGCAGGAGCAGTAGTATTAAATGCTATTAAGTATTTAAGTAAAATACCTGATGATATACCATTACTAAGTCCATCTATCTTAAAACCAATATTAGATTTAAAGAAAAGTATGAATACTGGTGATAGATTAAATCTAACAGAAGTTATAACTGCATTAAGTATATGTTCTGTAACTAATCCATTAGCCGCTAAAGCATTATCTAGTTTACCTAAACTAAATAGTTCAGAAGCTCATGCTACTTATATAGTTACAGGTCCAGATAAAAAAGCTTTAAAAGATTTAAAAATAAATCTTACATGCGAAAGTGAATTCTTAGGAGATTAATATGAACTATAATATAACTAATGTAAAAATATGTGTAACAATACCGATAGGATATACTGATAAAGTAAGAGAAGCTATTTGTAAGGCAGGTGCTGGTCAAATAGGAGATAATTATAGTGACTGTTCTAATACAATAAAAAGTATTGGCACATTTAAGCCAATTAATAATGCTAATCCATTTATTGGAGAAAAAGATAAATTAGAAAGAGTTGAAGAAGAAAAACTAGAAGTAATATGTAATGTTTCTAAAGTAAAAGAAGTAGTTAAAGTACTAAGAGAAGTTCATCCATATGAAGTACCTGCTATAGATATATATCCATTATTAGACGAAAGCAATTTTAATTAAATGAAAAGAGGTAAAGTATGAAAATAAAATGTGAATATTGTAATAATTATATAGATGATTCAGAAGAAAAATGCCCTAGTTGTGGATCACCTAATAGATATTATAACAGGGTAGCAAATCAAGTACCTACTACTATAGAAGAACTAGAAAAATGGTATAAAGATCATAATCTTCCTCCATATGAAACAACAAGATTCTTTATAGGAATTGATTATAAAGATCCTAAAGCATTTGGTATTTATAAAGATGAA
>JAFZPS010000004.1 GCA_017550205.1 Bacilli bacterium
AAAGATATTTTGAAAAATAAATATCTTTTTTATTGTTAATTATAAATTTATTCTATATAATAAAAAATTAAGGAGGCATTTATGGTTGAAATATCAGTTAATGATTTTTCATCTTTTAGAGAAGTAGGAATATATGGGCATTACTCATTTAATAAAGCTGTTATAAAAGATGGAATGGATAAAGTTAAATTAAATAAAAAACAAGATTTATCTAAAATGATTTCTAAAAAATGTTGTGTTGATTCTATGGGACTTCATCTTGGTTATACAACAGATAAACATATTGATATTGTAGAATTATTTGGAAGAGACATATTTTTATATGAAAGAAGTATTGATATATTAAAATTTGTTAAAAAACGTGCTCCATTATTATATGCTGATTGGATTTCTTTTTTCTCTACTCATCCTGATAGAACTGATGATTATGAAGAAAAAACATTTGAATTAAGAAAAAGAACATACGTGTTATTAAAGAAAAAAGGTAATCACAATTGTAAAAAGAATGAAAAAAATATGGATAGATTACGCAGATCATTAATTCAAAATACAAGTATGACTGAACAGGCATAATGCCTGTTTTTGTTTTCCTTGACAACACTATAAAATATTACTAAAATAGAAGTAGATTAGTAGTAATACTGGTCTAGATGGAGGAAGTATATGGATAAGACATTATTCTCCATTTTACTTGTTATAATAGGCCTTGTAGTAGGGTTTGTTATCTCTTTAATAATCAATTCAATGAAAGGATCTATGGCTAGTAAAAAAGCTGATTCAATGATAGCTAATGCTAAGAAGGAAATTGAAAGATTAAAAAGAGATGCAGCTATTGAGCAAAAAGAAGAAGCTCACAAAGCAAAAATGGATTTAGACAAAGAAATTCGTGAGAGAAAAGAAGAATTAAAAGAAAGTGAAAATAGATTATTACAACGTGAAGCTAACATCGATAAACGTGATGAAATGTATCAAAAGCGTGAATCTGCTTTAGAAGAACGTGAAAATAAACTATCTGAAAAACAAGAAGAAATCCAAAATGAAAAAAGTAAAGTGGAGGAAATCAAAAAAGAACAACTAGATTTACTTGAAAAAATCTCAGGATTTAGTAAAGAAAAAGCTAAGGAATTAGTCATGACTAAAGTACGTGAAAGTATGGCTAAAGAAATCTCAGAGTATATTAAAGAAGCTGAGGATGAAGCTAAATTAAAAGCTGATAAACAAGCAAGAGAGTTAATAGTAACTTCAATGCAAAGATATGCAGCTGATATCGCTAGTGATCAAACAGTTACAGTTGTTGATTTACCTAACGATGAAATGAAAGGTAGAATAATCGGTAGAGAGGGTAGAAATATTCGTACTATCGAAGCTATTACTGGAGTAGATTTAATTATTGATGATACTCCTGAAGCAGTAGTTGTATCTAGTTTCGATCCATTAAGAAGAGAGATTGCTAGAGTTACACTTGAAAGTTTAATTAAAGATGGAAGAATTCATCCAACTCGTATTGAAGAGTTATATGACAAAGTTTGTAAGGACATGAAAAAACAAATTATTGAATATGGTAATGATACAGTAATGAGTTTAGGACTTGCAAAATTTGATCCTGAATTAATTGAAATAATTGGTAAATTACACTTTAGAACAAGTTATGGACAAAATGCTCTACAACATTCTAAAGAAGTTGCTGAACTTTCTGGATTACTTGCTGGAGAGTTAGGAGAAAATGTTAATTTAGCTAAGCGTGCAGGACTCTTACATGACATTGGTAAAGCAATTGACCATGAAGTAGAAGGAAGCCATGTAGATATTGGTGTTGATATAGCTAAGAAATACCATGAAAATGAAGTAGTAATTAATGCTATTGCTTCACACCATGGTGATACAGCAGCTACATCAGTTATCTCAGTAATAGTTGCTATTGCCGATGCTTTATCTGCTAGTCGTCCTGGTGCTAGAAATGATTCATTAGAAAACTACATTAATCGTTTATCTCAATTAGAGGAAATTGGTAATGAAGTTAAGGGTGTTGATAAGACATATGCTGTTCAAGCAGGTCGTGAATTACGTGTAATCGTTAAACCTGAAGAAGTAGATGACTTAGAAGCACATCAAATAGCTCGTGAAGTTAAAGAAAAAATTGAAGCTAACTTAAAATATCCAGGAACTATTAAAATTACAGTAGTTCGTGAAACAAGAGCTATTGAAGAAGCTAAATAATAAAAAAGAGTTTTAAAACTCTTTTTTTTTCTAATAATATAGTAGGAGGTGTTTTATGTATAATCTTTTACTATTTTGGAATATAGGTAAAAAAGTATATGAAAATACTAATAATTATGCAGTGGAAAAGTATTCTACATATTACTCATATTATTATGGAAATAGTCATTTATTTAGTAGAGAAAATATTAGATTTATGAAGTTATTTTATATATGTTTTCCTATATATTATAAAAAACTTAATAATATTACTTGGGATCAGTATAAACTATTATTTGAGATTAATGATAGAAAAGAAAGATTATTTTATTTTTACTTATCATTATTCTTTAATAGTGATTTATCAGAGACTAATAGTTTTATTGAGAATAATTATTATATGAGAATATAAAAAAGAGAGATTATTTCTCTCTTTTTATATCTAATATTACTGGAAGAATAATTGGTTTTCTTCCTGTTAGGCTATTTATAAATGGATATAAAGCATCAGTTATATCAGATTTTAATGTAGCAAATGTTGATCTTGGATTTTTTAATGCTTCTCTAATTGTTTCTTCTGCTTTATTTTCTATTTTATGGATTAATTCTTCATTTTCATTTACTAAGATAAATCCTCTAGTAGTTATATTAGGAGTAATTAATAATTCACGACGTTTCATATCAACATTTATTATTACAACTAATATTCCATCTTTTGCCATTATTTGTCTATCTTTAATAACAGCTCCACCTATTTCACCAATTCTATTACCATCTACATAAATATCTTGTCCTGAGTAACTCTTTCCTTTAGTTATTACGTGATTCTTTAATTCTAGAGTATCTCCATTTCTTAAGACAAATGTGTTTTCTTTAGGAATACCACAAGCTATACCTACATTAGCATGTTTTTTAAGCATACGATAATCTCCATGGAATGGAAGTAAGTATTTAGGTTTAATTAATCTAATTAATAGTTTAATTTCTTCTTCATATGCATGTCCTGAAGTATGTAAGTCTTCTAAGACTCTATTTGTGTATACTGTAACACCTTTTAAATATAATTTATTTATTGTTTTGGATATACTTAAGGCATTACCTGGAATAGCACTTGATGAGAATAAAACTATATCATCAGGTCTTAATTTAATATATTTATGTGTACCATTAGATATTCTTGATAAAGCAGCTAATGGTTCACCTTGACTTCCAGTACACAAGATGCATACTTCATTTGGTTTTAAGCTATTAGCTTCTTCTGGAGAAACAAGTAGTTCTTTATGATCGATATATCCTCCATTTAAGGATATGTTTATATTGTTTTCCATACTTCTACCAAATACACATATTTTTCTATTATATTTAAAGCATGTTTCAAAGATGTGTTTAACTCTATATATATTTGAGGCAAATGTAGCAATAATTATACGATTGTTTTTCCATTTACCAAACATTTCATTTAAAGTTTCATCAACTACAGATTCACTTGCAGAGAATCCTTCATTTAATACGTTTGTTGAGTCACTTATTAGTAAGTCTACTCCTTCTTCACCTAATTTAGCCATTTTGTATAAATCAGCCATAGGTCCTATAGGAGTTAAATCAAACTTAAAGTCTCCTGAAGTTACGATTCTACCATCTGGTGTAGTTAAACTAATACCATGAGAATCTGGTACAGAGTGAGTTATTTTAAAGAACTCTACCTCAATATCTTTGAATTTTAACTTAGTTTTATCATCAAAACTATATAAATTGTCATATCTTATATTTTTATCTTGTAATTTAACAGCAATCAATTCCTTAGCGTGGTTAGGCGCATAAACGGCAGGTATATTTACGCTTTGTAGTAAAAAAGGAACTCCTCCAATATGATCTTCGTGACCATGAGTTATTAAAAGAGCTTGAATTTTATCTTCGTTTTCCTTTAAGAAAGTGAAATCTGGTAAGATGTAATCTACACCCATTACTTCACCTTCAGGAAATCTTACACCGGCATCAATAATCACAATCGCGTCGTTATGCATTACACAATACATATTTTTTCCGACTTCTCCTAAACCACCTAAGACAATGATTTTTGTGTCACTTGTCTTTTGTGTATTCATAATATCTCCTTTCATTAATTTTTTTTATAAAGAACTGACTAGTAAATTATACTATATTTTTTATTTTTTGTCTACTTGGCAATAAAAAAAGTTACATTAGTAACTTTTCTTTTTACATCTATATTCTGAATTATATATTTCAGTTTGATAGACATCACATGCTAATTTAGGCTTATTGTCTTTATTTATAAGACGTAGGGCACGTACAAACATTCTTTTAACAGTCCCATCTTCAACTTCAGCAGTAAATAATAATGGTATTTTATTATCAACAAATGATAATCTTTGAAGAGGGATATGAGCTCCTTTATGATAATGTGCAATTAGTGAGTAGATATAATCTTTTGCGATACTAGTTATTTCATGACCTACTGAACTAAATATTGAACCATGTATTTCTTTAAATTTTCTATGGAATACACCGATTTGGTCATTACCTATCATAAATGATCCTTGTTCTGCACCTAAGAATGTAATGTTATTACAATAAGCATTTAATATTTCTAGAGGATCAATACCTACTATATATGGATGTTCTTCATGATTACCAAATAATTCATAGTGACTAATATTGTCTGCTTCAGAAATAGCTTTTGCATAGTTTTTATAGAATTCATATGAAAGTTTCATTGCTTCTTTATCCTTTTGTTTCCATCTATCATAGTCAATATCTTTTAATGTATCAGCGTTATCTCCTAATGATATGATTGGGATGTTTTTATTCTCAGTACAAAATTCATGTATTGGTTCTAATCTTCTTCTTAAATCATCTTCAGAACTTTTTAAGTCTGCATGTAAATCAGCTATAGCAACAAATTGAACTGTACCTTCATAAACATTACTTATTCTTGGACAGGCATTACTATGTTTTAATGTATTAAATCTACCTACTGAATTAGCATTTATAGAATAAGAATGCATTTTTCCTTCACTATCTATAACTTTAACAATACCTGGTATTTCATTTTTTAGGTCATTTAAAGCTATATCAAATTTTGTTGAAGGAATACCTAGTGTTTTAAGTTTGAATTTTATATCTTCTACACTTACAATATCTTGTGTAAATAATAGATTTCTTATATGTTTCTTTTGCATTTGTCTATTCTCTTCTATTTTTGCATTAGCTTTTTTTACTTGTTTATCAGTTTCTTCTTTTAATTTTGCATTAAATTTTTCATCTAATTCTTTACTATATATTTGAAGTTGTTTTTCATAATCTTCTCTATATTTACTATTTAGACGTGTTCTTTCTTCTCTATATTTTTTTATTTCATCTTTTAGTGATGCTATTTCATTATCTTTTTTCTTGTTTTGAGATAGTAATTCTTCTATTTTTTTGCAAGCTGTTTCACTATGTTTTTCTTCTTTTTTTTCTTCTTCTTTTGGAGTTGCTTCTTCTATTTGTTTATTTAAATTCTTTAATGTTTCTTTATGTTCTTCTATTTTTTTAGTATATTCATTACATTCTTCATCTGTTAAACGATATAGTTTTCTTTTATTAAGTTTTTTTTCTAATTTACGACATTCTTCTTCTGTTTCATTACGTAGTTTTATTATATCTTCTAAAGACATTTCTTTAGAATTTGTTTTTGATTTGAAAGTTTCTACTAATATTTCTATTTTGCCTTGAGTTTTTTCAAATTCATCTAAAGTTAAATTTTCTTCACTTAATTTAGTTTCTAATGTAATTACATGATCATATGGAAGAATATGTCTTGGATTAACATTATTCTTATAGTTTCTATATCTAACATATTGATCACTAAACCATTTACGTAGTTGACTTGTGATATTTAGTTCTCCATTTTCTTGGGCATTTTTTACTATCTCAAATACCTCATCTATATTTTCTTTAAATACTTTTTTTTGTGCTTCTGTTACCATATTATCCCCCTGGTTTGTATCGTTTATAATAACAAAAAGAGTGTGTGTTGTCAATTGATTTAGAAAAGTAGTTTATGTTATAATTTATTTGGTGATACAAATGGGTTTATTTGACAGAATAAAGAAGTTATTTAAGGGAGAAGAAAAAGAAACTCCTGAAGTAATTAGTGAAGAATCCACAGAAGTTGTTGAAAAAGTTTCTGAAGAAAAGAAAACTGTGGAGAAAAAGAAAAAAGAAAAAGAATCAGTTAAAATATATGAAAAAGGATTAACTAAATCTAGACAAGGTTTTGTTTCTAAGTTAGCTAATCTTACTAATAAATATAATAAAGTAACAGAAGAATATTTTGAAGAATTAGAAGAAATATTAATTATGGCAGATATTGGAGTTAATACTGTTATGAGTTTTATGGATAGACTAAGAGATAGAGTTAGAAGTGAACATATAGAAGATCCTAGTTTATTAAAAGAAATTATAGTAGATGAATTATTTATTATATATGTAGATGATGAAGTATTAAGTACTAAGATTAATTTTAATGATAAAGATATTTCAGTAATACTATTTATTGGAGTTAATGGAGTAGGTAAAACTACTACTATTGGTAAGATTGCGAATAAGCTTAAGGATTCTGGTAAAAAAGTATTACTTGTTGGAGCAGATACATTTAGAGCAGGTGCTGTTGCTCAACTTGATGAATGGGCTCTAAGAATCGGAGTAGGATTCTTTGGTAAGGAAGAAAGTGATCCAGCTAGTGTAGTATATGATGGTATAGAAAAAGCTAAAAAAGAAGGATATGATGTAGTACTAGTTGATACTGCAGGTAGACTTCAGAATAAAGTCAACTTAATGAAAGAGTTAGAAAAGATTAATAAAGTAATAGATGGTTTAGTAGATGGAGGATGTTCTGAAACATTATTAGTTATTGATGCTACTACAGGTCAAAACGGTATTAGTCAAGCTAAAGCATTTAAAGAGATTACTAATATTACTGGTATAGTTTTAACTAAACTAGATGGTACTGCTAAAGGTGGTATTGTTCTAGCTATTAAAGAAGAAGTTAAAATACCAGTTAAGTATATTGGACTTGGAGAAACAAAAGATGATCTACAAGCATTCGATATAGAAAAATATATATATGGTTTATTTAAGGATATGATGTAATATGAAAAAAAATAGTAGTAAGAGTATTAATTTTTTATTGGTAGTTTTTCAATTTTTATTAACTATTGCTTGTATAGTATTAGTTATTCTATATTTTGCAGGTAATAAGGGATTACTTGATATATTAGAAATAGTTCTAGGAGTAGATTTAGTTGTTACTGGTTTAGGTAATTATATGGTACATAGAAATATTAAATATTTACTTATATACTTGGTAGTTGGTTGTGGGATACTTATAGCAGTTATACTTAAGATGGTAGGTGTTATTTAATGGAAGATTATGTTTACTATAATGAATTATATGATTTATATGGTAATTTATTAACTGAAAAACAAAGACAATATTTTGAAGATTATTATTTTAATAATATGAGTTTTAGTGAAATGGCAGAGGATTATGATGTTAGTCGTAATGCTACTTTTAAGCAAGTTCATATAGTATGTGAAAAGTTAGATGAGTATGAATCTAAATTAAAATTATATGAAAAGAGGAATGAATTATTAAAGATATCTTCTAGAGTAGAAGATGAGGAATTAAAAGAGAGATTAGAGAACTTAATTTAGTTCTTTTTTTCTTGATAAAATATAGATTTATTAGTATAATTCTATATAGAATAGGAAAGTATAAAGAGGGGATATTATGTTTGATAAGATTACATATATTAGTGATGATTCTTGTACTGTTAAATTAAGAGAAGATGAAGAAATTACTATTAATTTAATGAATTTACATTTAATATTTGAAGATAATACTAAGAAGATACTTGCAGAAGTAGATGATTTAGATGGTAAAAGTTTAAAAGCGAGATTTTTAGGAGAAATTGTAGGGGATAAGTTAATTGGTGGTACTATTCGTAAACCTAGTATGGATGCTAAGATAAGAGTAATTGATAAAACAGAAATACCTCTAATTACTGGAAATGATACAGATGGTTATATGAAACTTGGTGTTAGTCCTTTCTATGATGAATATCCTGTATATTTAGATGTTAATAGTTTCTTTAGTAATCATTTTGCTATATTTGGTAATACTGGTAGTGGTAAATCTTGTGGTACTGCTAGATTATTTCAAAATATGTTTCATGATCAAAGATTAAATCCTTATAAAGCAAACATATTTATATTTGATTCTTCAGGTGAATATTATAGTGCTTTTAACAATATAAATAGTATTAATCCTAAATATAATTATAGATATATAAGTACTAATGAAACTGATGGAATAGGAGAAAAATTAAGATTACCAATATATTTATTAAACAAAGATGATTTAGCACTTTTATTACAATGTACTAGTCATTCTCAATTACCTATAATAGAGAGAATGTTGAAACTTGCTTTAGTATTTAGTCAAAATGATTTAGAAGCAGATTCTTATAAGAATTATTTAATAGCTAAAGCTATTATGACTATTTTATATACTAATGAAACTGCTCCTAATAAGAGAAATGAAATATTTAGTATATTGGCAAGTTGTTCTACTAAACAATTTAATTTAGAAGCACCTGTTCAAGGTGTTGGTTATGTTCGTAAGTTTAGAGAATGTTTCTTAATAGATAATTCTGGTAATTTTACTGAAAGTGTTTTATTAACAGAATATGTTAATTCATTTATAAAAGATGAGTATGAAGATTATGAACCTAAGACTGGGGTATTCTATGATTTAGATACATTAGAAAAAGCATTAAACTTTACTTTAATTAGTGAAGGTTGGTTAAGAAATGAACAAACTTATGGAGATTCAGTTACTTTAAAAGTTAGATTACATGATTTAATAATAGGTGAGAATGCTAAATATTTTGATGTTAAAGAATATATGTCTTTAGATAAATATTTATCATCACTATTAATTAAAGATGGTAATAAGTATCAAATTGTTAATATTAATTTAAATGATATAGATGATGAATTTGCTAAAGTATTGACTAAAATTTATTCTAGATTAATATTTGATTTTTCTAAGAGTTTAAAGAAAAGAGGAAGTATACCATTCCATATAGTTTTAGAGGAGGCTCATAGATATATTCAAAATGATCGTGATAGATTCTTATTTGGATATAATATATTTGAGAGAATTGCTAAAGAAGGAAGAAAGTATGGAGTAATACTAGGAATAATTACACAAAGACCAGTAGAACTTTCTGATAATGTTATTTCTCAATGTACTAATTTCTTAATATTTAAGATTAATCATCCTATGGATCTAGATTATATACGTAAGACAATACCTCATATTACAGATGATATTATAGAAAAACAAAAAGCATTACAAGCAGGTACTTGTTTAGGATTTGGTTTAGGATTTAGAATACCTTTAATAGTTAAAATGAAAATGCCTGATCCTTCTCCATTATCAGGTAACTGTGATGTTGTTAAGATATGGAAAGATATTGTTAGTGAAACTCCAACTCCTAAAGTAGAACCTATTACTACACCAGTAGTTCCTAGTGAACCTATTATGCAACCTGTTAATGATGTAGTAGTAGAAATACCTAAGGTACCTGTAGTTAATACAGAACCAGAAGTTGAAGAAAAGTTTGATGATTCATTTATAGTTAGAGAAGTACCAGATACTGAACCGGGTGCTATAGGTGAAATAGCTGATGTACAAATTAATAGTCAAGGAATGAGTGAAGTAGAAACATCACCAACATTAGTAATAGAAGATTATGATGATGATGTAGATGACTTTGAAGATGAATAAAATAGTGGAAACACTATTTTTTCTTTTATAAAGATGTTATAATAAGAAACAGGTGATATGTATGTTTGAAACATTAGGTGATAGATTACAAAATGCTATACATAAAATTAAGGGTTATGGGAAAATAACAGAAGATAATATCTCTGATATGATGAGAGAGATTAGATTAGCTCTATTAGAAGCAGATGTTAACTATACTGTTGTTAAAGAGTTTACTAATACAGTTAAAGAAAAGGCACTTGGTGAAGAAGTAGCTTCTTCAATTAATCCTGGTGATTTATTTGTAAAGATTGTTAAAGATGAATTAACAGAATTATTAGGTGGAGAAAAAGAAGAATTAAATATGCAAGGTAATCCTGCAATATTAATGCTAGTAGGTCTTCAAGGTTCAGGTAAAACTACTACTATTGGAAAATTAGCTAATTTCTTAAGAAAGAAACATGCTAAAAAACCATTATTAGTAGCATGTGACGTGTATCGTCCTGCAGCAATTGATCAATTAATTACTTTAGGTAAACAATTAAATATAGAAGTATATGAAGAAGGTAAAAAAGATCCTGTAGAAATAGCTAAGAATGCTATAGAGTATGCTAAAGAAAACAAGTATGATTATGTATTAATAGATACTGCAGGTAGACTTCATATTGATGAAGAATTAATGAAAGAGTTACAAAATATAACTGAAGAAGTTAAACCACAAGAAACACTATTAGTAATAGATTCTATGATGGGTCAAGATGCTATTAATGTAATTACTGGGTTTAATGATCAATTAAAATTAACTGGTGTTATTTTAACTAAGTTAGATGGAGATACTAGAGGTGGTGTAGCATTATCAGTAAGACATTTAACTAGTGTACCTATAAAGTTTATTGGTGTTAGTGAAAAACTTGATGGACTAGATAGTTTTGATCCAGAAAGAATGGCTGGTAGAATCTTAGGAATGGGAGATATTATATCTCTTGTAGAAAAGGCTACTGAAAGTATAGATGAAAAAGAAGCAGAAAAGACTGCTAAGAGAATGCAAGAAGGTAAATTTGATTTAGAAGACTTCTTATCTACTATGAAACAAATGAAGAAACTAGGACCACTTGAGAATTTATTAAAATTAGTTCCGGGTGCTAGTAAAATGGGATTAAATAATATAAAGATTGATCCTAAACAAATGGCTCATATAGAAGCAATAGTTTTATCAATGACACCTCGTGAAAGAAGAAATCCAGATATTATTAAAGCTAGTAGAAAAACAAGAATAGCAGCTGGTTCTGGTACTTCAGTACAAGAAGTAAATAAACTATTAACTCAGTTTGAACAAATGAAGAAAATGATGAAACAAATGAGTAATGGAAATATGAAATTACCATTCTAAAAGAAGAGAAATCTTCTTTTTTTGTGTCATGATAATAATACAACAATGGAGTAGTTAAATACTAGAAATAGTTAGTGTAAACAAATATTTTGGTGTGTAAAATCGTTCATACTTTTTATAAAGGTATGCTATAATGCTATTAGGAGTGGTTTTATGAAAAATACTAATGAAGAAAAAAGATATAAGATTGAAAAGATTGAATCAGGAATAAAAAACGCAGCTTTATATGAATGTGCTAAAACAGCAATGTATATAGGATTATTTGCTGCAGCGGGTACTGTAAGTAATGTATTAACTAAAGATTATAATATGGATTTAAGGACTAAGTATGCTCCTATGTATGAACAGGTAATTGGATGTATTCTTTATGCGACTTCGCTTATTTCTGCTGTCGGAACTTTTAAAGGATTAATTGGTTTGTTCGAATTGCCTTTTTTAGCCAAAAGTGTAAAGGAATCAAGAAAACGTGGAGAAGAATCAGTGAGTTTTAAGCAATTAGATTATGAGGAAGGTCCTGTTTTTGATCAAAGAGAAAGATTACAAAAAGTAATTTTGAGTGGTTTTTTTGAAGAAGATAAAGAAACTATTAGTGAAGGAGATACAAAGAAGAGATGAAAGTAAAAGATTTAGTTAGTCTTAGTGATAAAAATAAGTATGTAGTTGTTCAAAAAATAGATTACGAAGGAAAAACTTATTATTATTTAGTTGATATAGAAAAAAATGAAAATATTAAATTTGGTTATCAAGACAATGATGAATTTGTGGAAGTAACAGATTCAAGTTTATTAGAAAAGCTTATTCCTATATTTGGAAAACAGGCTTTAAAAATTCTTAATGATGCTATTGAAAATAAGGAATAATAAAATGTTAAGAAGAGAAATCTTCTTTTTTTGTTTTATGTATTGACAAGTATACTTTGCAAGTGATATATTAATATTACCAAGTAAACTTGGCATGGAGGGAATTATGAAAAAAGAAGAAATTTTAGAAAAAAGTAAAAAAGATAATAAGAATAAAGATATGTATTGTATCCAAGTAGAAGCAAAAGGTGCTAATTACGCAGGAATAACAATGCTAATATTAGCATTCATTTACTATACTTATGAAATAATGCAAGGAAAAGGATCTAATCCAGCATTATATTCAATAATTACTATTTATAATGCTGTATTATATGGATATAAAGCAGTTAAGATTAAAGATAAAAGAGGATTATGGATTGCTACTTCTGTTATTTGGGGATTACTTACTGTAATGTTAATACTTAGTTATTTTAAGGTAATCTAATATGAAGAGTGAATTAGTATTAAAAAACAAACTAAAGGAAGTAAGAGCTGAAAAAAAGATTTCTCAACAAGAATTAGCTGATATGGTGGGAGTTTCTAGAAATACTATTAGTTCTTTAGAAACAGGTCAATATGAACCAACTGCTAAATTAGCACTAGTTTTGGCTATTGCTTTAGATATGAAGTTTGAAGAGTTATTTTACTTTTAACTCTTTTTTTATGCTATAATAAATTTTGGGGAGCGGTATTATGTATAAAATAGAGTTTAATGAAGAAATGACATTAGAAGGTATTCTAGATAGTTTTAAGAATTTAAAAGAAGCAGAAATAGAAGCCTATATAGAAATTAATGGTATTAGAATATGTTCAAAAGATGAAAACTTTGAAGAACAAATAAAAGAAGAATATACTAAGTATCATGAAAAAGATAAGAAAATTATAGAAGAAGAACAACCAAAAGAAGTTAAGAAAGAAATAGATAAAGAAGTTAAAATAGCTGGAGAAGAATGCTATGATTTTTTTAGTCTACAAAACAATAAAGAATTTCTATTTGAATTAAGCACAGTTCTTGAATATACAAAAGAAGAGTATAAGAATGTAGTAATAACTTCAGCAGTATATAATTATGGACCAACAAATTATAAAAAAGTAGAGGAAAGAGATAAGCATTTAAACTATGAGGCAACTATATTATTAATATTAGATGCATATGATAATGACGCTAGAAGACGCCTTGAAATTATGAAAATAATAAATGATGTAAGTACCGATGTTAAAGAATACACTAAATTTCATTTCGCTTTAGATGACGTAATAAGGTTCACTACGCGTGGTGAAGAATTGAAAAAACTATTATGCTTAGATATCTTAGATAAACCAACTGAAGCAAAAAAACAAGCATATGAAAAGATAAAAAAAGATAAACAGTCATAAGACTGTTTTTTTATGATAAAATATATATAACTCAACTAACAGTATGTGTTAATTATTTTTAATTTTTTATATACTTAAGTCATGAAAGGAGAGAAAAGTTCATGGATTTAATTAAGATAGGAAAGTTTATTGCTGAATGTAGAAAGAGTAAGAGTATTACTCAAGAACAATTAGCTGAAAAACTATATATTACAGATAGGGCTGTATCTAAATGGGAAAGAGGATTAAGTTTACCTGATGCAGATAAGATGCTAGATCTATGTAGTATTCTTGATATTAATGTAAATGAACTTCTTAATGGTGAAAAGATTAATATGAAAGATTATGAAAAGAAGACAGAAGAATTATTAGTAGAACTTGCTAAACAAGAAGAAAAGAAGAATAAAAGATTAATGATGGATATGTGGATAATTCTAATAACTGTATTTATATTTTATATAGGTATAATGACTTTAGCTTGTTATACATTGGAAGAAGGACCAATACTTGGAACTATTATATGTGTATCAACTATTATACTTGTAGCAGTATGTTTCTATGGATTAAAACTAGAAATAGATGCTGGTTATTATGAATGTCATGATTGTCATCATAAATTTATACCTAAGTATTTTACTGCACTTATAACTCCACATATGTCTACAACAAGATTTCTTAAATGTCCTAAGTGTGGTAAAAGAACTTGGTGTAAAAAAACTATGAGTAAATAAAAGAGCATAGCTCTTTTTTTTATGGTATAATTTAATTGGTGATTATGTGAAAGATAATAAGATATTTAAAATATGTATAATGATACTTAATGTTATAGGAATAGTATGTTTAATATATTATATGATTCCATATGTTAGACATGATATGAGTATACCTAATCCTAATTCTATGATAGTTAGTTATTCTTGGGATGCTAGTGGATTTATATTAACACTTGGCTTAATACCTTTATTAATTGTTAATACATTAGCTTTTATATTTATAAAAACAAAACTAAGAATATTATATTTTATTCCTAGTTTAATATGTTTAATAATAGTAATACATTACTTAGTATTTAGTACTAATTGGAAAGATGCAGACCAACCAAAACCAATAGAGTCAATGAAATGTTCAACTGAGGGAAGAAATTATATATATAAAATATATAAAGAAGATGATGGGACATAT
>JAFZPS010000005.1 GCA_017550205.1 Bacilli bacterium
ATTCTTATAGCAGAAGGTGAAAAAGAAAGTACAATTCTTAGAGCTGATGCTGAAAAAGAAGCTAAGATTAAAAAAGCTGAAGCTGAAGCTGCTTCTATCTTAAAGATTCAAGAAGCTACTGCTCAAGGATTGAAATTATTAAAAGACGCTAAAATGGATGAAGCTGTATTAAAATTAAAGAGTTATGAAGCAATGGTTAATGTAGCTAATGGTAATGCTACTAAGATTATTGTTCCAAGTGACTTACAAGGAATTGTTACAGCTGGTACTGTTTTAAAAGAAACTTTTGATAAGAAAGAAGATAAATAATACTAAAAAAGAGGACTTAGTCCTCTTTTATTTTTGCTCCTTGATAAGTATCTCTTCTTACCATTTCTTTATCTATATCATTTAAGACACAGAATTTCTTTACTAACCAGTTTGGTTCTATTAAATCTTCTAGTTTAGGATCTCCTGTTATTCTATGTATTACTATTTCTTCTCTTAATAATTCTAATTGATCTATTACAATATCAATATATTCATCTTTAGTTAATACATGGAATGGATTTTCTTTATACATTTTTTCTAGTTGTGTATCTTTTGTAATACTTAGCATATGTATCTTTATACCTTGAATATCTAAATTATTTAAATACTTAACTGTATTTAACATATCCTCTTTAGTTTCATTAGGTAATCCATTAATAATATGTACTACCACATCTATATTTCTTTTACGTAGGTTTTTTACCATATCTTCAAATTCTTTTAGAGTGTGACATCTATTAATTAGAATAGATGTTTCTTCTTTTATAGTTTGTAGTCCTAATTCTATAGTTAAATTAGTTCTTTTATTTAAATCTTCTAAGTAATCTAAACATTCATTAGATATAGAATCAGCTCTAGTAGCTATATTAATTCCAATTACATCTTTATATGTTAATACTTCTTCATATATTTCTTTTAGTTTATCTATAGGTGCATATGTATTAGTTCTGGCTTGAAAATAAGCAATATATTTTGCTTTAGGCCATTTTTTTAACATTACTTCTTTTACTTCATCAAATTGTTTTTTTATAGAATCTTTTCTATTACCAGCAAACTCACCTGAACCTGTTTTAGAACAGTAAATACAACCTCCAAATCCTTTAGTTCCATCTATATTTGGACAAGTAAAACCAGCATTTAAACTTACTTTAAAGACTTTTTCATTAAATTTATTTTTATAATAATAATCTAATGTATGATATCTTTTATTTGTATTTGAATATTTAAACATATTATCACCTAAACTTGTTATATTTTAACATGATATATAGTTTTTTTCAAATATGTGGTAGAATTATTATAGGTGACTAGTATGAAGAAAACTAAAATTAAAGTTAAACCTAAAGCTCTTAAAATACTAAAAATTATAGGAGTTATTCTTTGTATATTACTAGGTATATTTTTATTTTATTTAAAACAAATAAATGATTTAACTAAGTTAGGTTATAGTAAAAAGGCTAGTAATAATATTTTATTTTCTTTTAAAAAAGACTATGTTATGTCCATAGGAGAAAATAAGACAGTAAATAGAGCTTTTGAATCTGAGGATTATATTGAAGATAACTTAGATAATTATAGAAGAGTTAAATATGTGAATCATAAGGATTTAATTAGTAATATTAATAAAGCTTTAGAGATTGGTTATAAATATAATGATATTAATATTATATTTAGTCATGGTGATAATGATAGTGTTAAAAGATTCTTAAAGAGAGAAAAAGTTAAGTATTTAGAGGAATTTTTTTCTATAGATTATGCTAAGTTAGATAATTATGATAGATATTTAAATTATGCTGATGAAACAGGGGAAGATGAGGATGTTACTGTTTTATTAGTTAATCTTGATTTAGATAAAGAGGATTATACTGATGCTGTTAAAGTAGATAAGTTTTCTATAGATATGTTAGTTAATAAACATAGATATTTAGATGAAAAATATGAACCAAATGATTTAATGGAGATACCTATAGAATATGCTGCTGAAGCAGGAATGCAAAGTAGTAGAATAGCTTTTAATGCTTTTAGAGAAATGAGTAATGCTGCTAGTAAAGAAGGATATGGAATAATTATTAATTCAGCTTATAGAAGTTATCAAGATCAAATAGATTTATCAGAATATTATAAGAAATGGTATGGACAAAGTTATGTTGATAAATATGTAGCAAAACCTGGTTATTCAGAACATCAAACTGGTCTTGCTTATGATATAGGTAGTAAAACTGTTAATGTATTTGCTAATTCTAAGGAATATCAATGGATGAAGGATAATGCTTATAAGTATGGATTTATTGAAAGATTTACTAAAAGATATGAAAATATAACAGGATTTAGAATGGAAACATGGCATTATAGATATGTTGGTAAAGATATAGCTAAATATATTCATGATAATAATATTCCTTTCGAAGAATACTGGGCAATTTATTTAGATAAGTAGGATATAATTCCTATTTTTTTTCTTTAAATATTTTTTTATTTATGGTATTATGTTAATAGAGTATAAGAAGGTGTTTTGTATGTATCCACTTGGAAAACAATTTGAAGTAGATTATACTAAGGCTAAGAGTGATAAGAAGACAATTATTCAAGGCTCTAATTATAGAATTTCTGTTATTACAGAAAGAGTTGTTAGACTTGAATTTTCACCTAATGGCCAATTTAACGATAGACCAACACAACTTATTAAAAAGAGAAATGTTGGGATACCGGATTTTTATGTTAGACAAGATGCTACAATGCTTGAATTAACTACAAAATACATGTCTTTAACTTATATTAAGGGTCAACCATTTGTGGGAACAAAGTTGGATCCAATGAAAAATTTAAAAGTTACTCTTTTATCAAAAGAAAGAGATAGGGCTAAAGATTGGTATGTTGGACATCCTGAAGCAAGAAATATGTTAGGTAATATGGTTTCAGTTGATTGTAAGACAGCAGCTAATATACAAAAAGGGTTATATTCATTAGATGGTTTTGCTTCTATAGATGATTCTAATAGTAAAATTATTATGGAAGATGGGACACTTGCTAATCCTATGCCAAATCATTTAGATGTATATATTTTTATGTATGATAGAGATTTTAGACAAGCTCTATTTGATTATTTTAAAATGACTGGGGCTCCAGCATTAATACCTCGTTATGCTTTAGGTAACTGGTGGAGTAGAAATACTACATATGATGATAAATCTACTAGTGATTTAGTAAGACATTTTGAAAGAAAGAAAATACCAATATCAGTATTATTATTTGACCATGATTGGCATGTACGTGATGTTGGTGAAAATAAAGGGTTAAAGACTGGGTTTACTTTTAATAGTGAATTATTTAAAGAGCCTCAAAAAACTATAGCTGAATTACATAAGAAAGGTATTCGTGTAGGTTTATGTATTAATCCAATGAATGGTATATATCCTCATGAACAATATTATGCTCAAGCTAAAGATTATTTAAAATTAGAAGCTAATACTGTGATTAAATTTGATCCATTAAATCCTAAATTATTAGATGTATTATTTAAGATGTTTTTACATCCTTTAGAGGCTTTAGGAGTAGATTTCTTTTGGAATGATTATAATGGTGATATTACTAAGTTATGGGCATTAAGTCACTATATGTATTTAGATTCTGGTAGAAGTGAAAATAAAAGATCATTACTATTATCTAGAGGTGGAATAATTGCTCCTCATAGATATCCTGTTTTATATGGAGGAAGTAGTGAAATTAGTTGGAAAAATTTAAAAGAACTACCATTCTTATATTTAAATGCTGCTAATGTAGGTGTTAGTTGGTGGAGTCATGATGTAGGTGGTAATCATGGTGGTATTGAAGATGGAGAATTATATATTAGATATATTCAAATGGCTACATTTGGTCCAATACTTAGATTCCATGGAGCAAGAGGAAAGTATTATAAAAAGGAACCATGGTTATGGGATCCTAAAACTGAAAGTATTGCAGCAGATTATTTAAGACTTCGTCATAGATTAATACCATATTTATATACTGAAGGATATAATTATACAAAGAGTGGGACTCCTTTAATTCAACCTTTCTATTATAATTATATGTGGGTTTATGATGATGATTTATATCGCAATCAATACTATTTAGGTTCACAATTATTAGTATGTCCAATATTAGAGACTAAAGATCCTGTGATGAATAGGACTATACATAGATTCTTTGTACCTGATGGTACTTGGTATGATTTGGTTACTGGTAAGAAATTCCCAGGTAATAAGAAATATGTATCATTCTTTAAAGAAGAAGATTATCCAGTATTTGCACATTCTGGTTCAATAATTCCATTCTCTAATAGAAGTGATTATAATAATATAGGACTTCCTACAGATTTAGAAATACAAATATTCCCTGGAGCTTCTAATACATATACTTTATATGAAGATGATGGAATTACTTCTTTATATAAACAAGGATATTTCTTAAAGACTTCAATAGATTATAACTACTTAAGAAATAACTATACTGTTATTATTAGATCTATTGATGGTAAGAGTGGAATAGCTCCTGAGAAAAGAAATTATAAAATGGTATTTAGAAATACAAAAGAAGCTGAAAATGTTACAGTATATTTTAATTCTGATAAGTTAGAATCAGAAAACTATGTAGATGGTAATGACTTTATAGTTGAAGTTAAGAATGTACCTACTATAGGACAATTAACTATTAACTGTAAGGGTAAAGATATTGAGATAGATGCAGTTAGACTTATTAATGATGATATTGATAGTATCTTAATGGATCTAAAAATAGAAACTTATATGAAAGAGGAAATTGCAGGTATAATATTTGGTGAATTACCAATTAATAAGAAGAGAATTGAACTTCGAAAATTGAAGACAAAAGGATTGTCTAAAGAGCACATTAACTTATTCTTAAAACTATTAGAATATATTAATGAATTTTAGGAGGTTTGCATGGAAGATAAAGAGACAAGTGTAAAGAGATTAGAAATAATTAAAGATGCAATGATACATGATTATTTAACTGAAATAGATTTTGATGATGATGAGAAAATAACATTAGCATATGATTCTATGTTATATAAAGTATTTGTTTCTGGTGAATTCGATGATATATTTTTATCAGAGTATTTAGATGATTTAGATAAAGATGAAAGACAAAGAGTTATTGATTTAGCTAGAAAGTATAATTCTTTATGTTTCTTTCATGGAAGTTTTGATTATTGGTTAGATTCTGTAGAGGGTGTAACTTCATCAAAAGATGGTCAAAGTACAATAGCAATTATATTACTTCGTAATTATGATTATTTAATGAGACTTGCTAGAAATGGTGGAGAAGAAGTATTAAAGTTTTTAAATAAATTTCAAGGTACTGAATTATCTAAGAAAGGTTCTATTATAGCTTTATTAAGAAATGGATTCTGTGATGATGACACATTAGAAAATACATTAATAGAAATGACTAAAGAAGATGGTATTTATAAAGACTTTAGTGATACTCAAAAGATGATTTTATGTAATTATCCAGAAGGTTTATTATATAAAAAGAATAATGATAATAAGGTTGAATTAATACCAGTTTCAGAATTAAAGAAATCTATTGAAAATGAAGGATTTGATCTTAAGGATATTGATTCATCTTCATTTGAAGAAATAGTTGAAGGTATTTATAGAGATTATTATGGAGCTACTTATAAAAAGGTAATAAATACTTGAAATATTTTAGTTTTGTATTATAATATACATATATTTTGTGAGGAAAAAGGAGTAGTAATAAATTAATTCTTTTTAGAGAGTCTATGGGTGGTGGAAATAGATAAGAGTTGTTTATGAACTTGTCTTTGGAGCAAATGGGTAATTCCGTTATAGATTTTGAGGTAATTATTATTACAAATTAAGGTGGTACCACGAGAATTTCGTCCTTAGGATGAGATTCTTTTTTTTGGAGGATTTATGGATAAGTTTATAAGAGAATTAATATTATTTTTAATATCATATGTAATTGTATTTTTACTATATCAAATATTTGTAGTTAAGAAAGCTAAGAGTAAAAAGAAACCTAAAGAGCCTTTTGAAGTTACATATTTGGTTAAAAAATACAAGTTAGATCTGGATAAAGTTAATTATAATAAATTATTATTAGTAATAGCTATAGTATCTTCTTTAGATATATCATTAGTTGTTACTGCTATAGCGTTACTGAAGAGTTTTGTTTTAGAAATGATAGTAGGATTCTTTGGTATTATATTTATCATATTATTAAGTTATTATTTTGTTTATTTAATATATAAAAAGAAGGGAATGATTAAAGATGAACATAAAGGGAATCGAAAGTAAATGGCAAAAGTATTGGGATGATAATAAATCATTTAAAGCTGAAACAGGAGGAAATAAGAAACCTTATTATATCTTAGTAGAGTTTCCATATCCAAGTGGTGCAGGACTTCATGTAGGACATGTACGTAGTTATACTGCACAAGATGCTATGGCTAGAATGATGAGAATGCAAGGATATAATGTTTTATAACCAATGGGTTGGGATGCTTTTGGGGCTCCAGCTGAACAATATGCTATAAAGAATCATATTCATCCTAAAGAAGCAGTTAAAGAAAATATTAAGACATTTAAAGCACAAATGAAATCAATTGGGTTCTCATTTGATTGGGATAGAGAGTTTTCTACAACTGATCCTGAATATTATAAATGGACTCAATGGCAATTCTTACAATTCTATAAACATGGAATGGCTTATAAGGATACTATTCCAGTTAACTGGTGTCCTACTTGTAAGAGTGTATTAAGTAATGAAGATGCTGCTGGTGGAGTTTGTGAAAGATGTGGTTCTCAAGTAGAACAAAAAGAAAAGAGTCAATGGATGCTTAGAATGGGAGATTATGCTGAGGATCTATTAAAAGGATTAGATGATACTAATTTTGCTGATAGAGTTAAATTAGGTCAAATTAACTGGATTGGTAAATCAACTGGAGTTGAAGTTGATGTTGAAATAGTAGGTGGAGGTAAATTCTCTATATTTACTACTTGTCCTGAAACTATTTATGGTATTACATTCTTTGTAATTGCACCTGATGGAAAACTTATTAAGGAATTAATGCCAAGAGTTGAAAATGTAGATGAAGTTAATGCTTATATTAAGGAAACTGCATTAAAAAGTAATATGGATAGAACTGAACTTAATAAAGGTAAAACTGGTGTTGAAGTTAAAGGTATTAAGGCTATTAACCCAGTTAATGGTAAAGAAGTTCCAATATTCTTAGGAGACTTTGTATTAGGTGATTATGGTACTGGTGCTGTTATGGCTGTACCTAGTCATGATCAAAGAGACTTTGAATATGCAAAAGAGCATAATCTTGAAATTATTCAAGTAATTGATTGTGGTGATATATCAGAACACGCTATTGAAAAGACTGAATATATGGGACATGATTATAAAATGATTAATTCAGAAGAATTCAATGGTATGACAGTGGATGTTGCTCGTGAAAAGATATCTGATATGCTTGTTGAAAAAGGATTAGGTAGAAGAGTTAATAATTATAAGATGAGAGACTGGATATTCTCAAGACAAAGATTCTGGGGAGAACCAATTCCTATGATTAATTGTCCTAAGTGTGGTTGGGTTCCAGTTCCTGAAGAAGAATTACCATTAGTATTACCTGATGTTGCAGAATACGAGCCTACTGAAGATGGAGAAAGTCCATTAGCTAATATTACTGATTGGGTAAATTGTAAGTGTCCTAAGTGTGGTTGTGATGCTAAGAGAGAGACTGATACAATGCCTAACTGGGCAGGTTCATCTTGGTACTTCTTAAGATTTATGGATGCACATAATGATAAAGAATTTGCTAGTATGGACGCAATGAAATACTGGAATAGAGTAGATTGGTATAATGGTGGTATGGAACATACTGCTAGACACTTACTATATGCAAGATTCTGGGTACAATTCTTATATAATATTGGATTAGTTCCTCATAAAGAAATGATTTGGACAAGAGTAAGTCATGGTATGGTACTTGGTTCTGATAACGTTAAAATGTCTAAATCTAAAGGGAATGTTATTAATCCAGATGATATAGTTAATGAATATGGAGCAGATACATTACGTACATATGAAATGTTTATGGGAGACTATCAAATGGATGCTCCATGGAGTACTGATTCATTAAAAGGATGTAAGAGATTTATAGATAAAGTAGCTAGATTAATAGATAAAGTTAATGATAAGTCTGGTTATACTGAAAGTTTAGAGTCTATTCAAAATAAAACTATTAAAAAGATTGAGTATGATTTAACTCATATGGGTTATAATACTGCTATTTCAAGTTTAATGATTTTAGTAAATGCTTATGATGATTTAGAATCTATTACTAAAGAAGACTATCATTTATTACTTACATTATTAAACCCAATTGCTCCTCATATAACTGAAGAGTTAAATGAAATGATTGGATATAAACCAATATGTGAGTCTTCATGGCCAGAATATGATGAATCTAAGACAATAGAATCAGTTAAAGAAATAGCTGTTCAAGTAAATGGTAAAGTACGTGGTACTATAGAAGTACATGTAGAAGATGATGATAATTCTATTAAAGAAAAGGCTATGGAAAATGATAATGTTAAGAAACATATTGAAGGACATGAAATAGTTAAAATAATAGTTATTAAAGGTAAAATAGTTAATATTGTTATAAAATAAGGAGGGTTAGACTCCTTATTTTTTGACTTTTTTTGAGTGATATGTTATAATATAACACGATTTTTAGGGGTGATGTTTATGTTGTTAAGCGAAACACGAAAAGCCAGAGTCGAAAAGATAGTTGAGGAGAAGATGGCTAGTGGAAAATATCCAGTAGCTGATTTAACTTTGTTTGATTCAGTTAAGAATTTAGATATACCTGGTGATAGAAAAGTTAAACTTGCAATAGAGTATACTTATGATGAATATATTGATTATTTAAAACAAATAAAAGAGTTATTAACTGAACATAAACAAAAAGAATTTCAAAGAACTTTAAAAAATATGGATATTATTGATAACCAAGCACTTGAACAAGAAGATTCTTTCCTAATTGCTTTAAGTATTCAGGTTACTGGTGATAGAAAATTTGCTATTACTGAAATGATTAAAAATTATGGGAATCCATTAGATAGAGAAAAATTTTTAAAATACCATGATTTAATATTAAAAGGTACAACAAGTTTTGATAAACTAGGATTTAGAGATAGAAATACTAAGTTTGTTGGTACTTGGGCTCCAACAGAGGAAGAACCAGATATTAGTTATTTCCCAATAGATTGTAAAGATGTTCCTAAAGCAACAGATTTATTTATGGAATTTTATAATACTCATATAACAGATTTATCAAAACAGTATGTTGAATTTGTAAGACCAATTGTTTATCATGGTTTATTAGCAGCATTACAATTATTTAATGATGGTAATACACGATATGGTAGATTATTCCAACATGTTGAGTTATGGGGAATGTTAAGTCGATATGATGATACTAAAACAGAGTTACCTATACTATATGCAACAAGACAATATGTTCCATATAGAGAAGACTATAGAAATCTAATTCAAAATATAGTTACACATAAAGATGAAGAGTCTTGGAAAGAATGGATCATGTTTAACTTGAGAAGATTACAAGATGGTATGTATAAAGCAGAAGAAGATTTAAAACAAATTACTAAGAGAAGATAATATCTTCTCTTTTTTTCTACAATTTTTTAATATTTAATTATTTATAATTTACTTGGTGATTATATGAAAGTAAAGATATTTGATTATGAAGATGAGATTGATTTAGAAGAAGATATTAATGAATTTATTAATAATAATAATATAGAAGTAATGGATATTAAGTACCAAGTTAGTTCTTCTATATTTGGTGAAGAACAGATATTTTGTTTCTCTGCTATGATTATTTATATTCAAAAATGAATGTGTTATAATAATAATAATAGAGGTGTTGATATGGAATATGCTGATAATACTAAAAAAAATAATAAAGGAAAACTGGTTTTGATACTTGGTATAGTAGTACTAATATTTACTTTTGCTGCAATAGGAGTAGTTTGTTGGTTATATACTGAACAATATAATTCTAAAGGAGTAAGTCATTTTTTAGTTGTTACTGTTGATCCAAATAAAGAAAGAGTAAAAATAGGAAAACTTGATGGTTATAATGTATTTGTAGAAGGGTTAAGTGAATATAAATTTAGAACTTTTTCTGCGGATAATTTATCAGTAAAAGATGCTATTGAAAATAACTTAGTATCTATAGATGAATGGAAAAAATATGCTTTTAGTACTAGAAAGGATAATAATTCATTAATACTAGTATTTGAAAACTATGAAATATCTCTTACTGGTGATGAATGTTTAATTAGACCACGTTTATAATATAAAACAGTCATTAGACTGTTTTTTTATGTTATAATGATAATAGTGGAGGAATTATGAAAGATGTAACAATGAAAAAGAGTAATTTCGTTAAAGGTGCATTAATCACTACTTTTGGTATTGTTATTGCTAAGATATTAGGTATTTTATATGTTATACCATTTCATGCAATAATTGGTGATGAAGGTGGAGCTTTATATGGATATGCTTATACAATTTATGCATTATTTGTGTCTTTAGCATCTGCAGGTATTCCTCTAGCTATTTCTAAGTTAGTAAGTGAATATCAAACTATGGGATATTATAGAGCAAAGAGAAGGGTATTTTTATTAGGCAGAAAGATAGCTTTAATAACAGGTTTTATTTCATTTATAATTATTCTTGTTACAGCACCACTTTTAGCTAAAGCAGTACTTGGTAATGTAGTAGGTGGAAGTACTATTAAAGATGTTACTTTTGTTATTAGAGTAATTGGTACGGCTATTTTAATAGTACCTACATTAAGCATATATAGAGGTTATTTTGAAGGACATAGATTATTTAGCCCTCCTTCAATATCTCAAGTTCTAGAACAGATTACTAGGGTGACAATTATAATACTTGGCAGTTATATGGCTATTAAGGTGTTTAAAATAGATTTAACTAAAGCTGTAGGTATAGCGTTATTTGGAGCTACTTTAGGGGCTATTATATCTTATATATATTTAGTAGATAAAAGAATTAAAAATAGAAATGTATTTAATGAAAAAATAAGAGTAGTTAATGAACCTAAAATTAGTAATAAAACTATATATAAGAAGATACTTTATTATGCAATACCATTTATTATGATAGATATATTTAAATCACTTTATAATTATGTAGATATGTTTACTGTAGTTAAAGGTTTAGTTAATTATGCTCAGTTTGAAGCAAAGAATGCTGAAGTAATTTATTCTATGTTATCTACTTGGGCTAATAAATTTAATATGATAATACTTGCTATTTCTACTGGAGTAATAGTTAGTTTAATACCTAATTTAACAGAAAGTATTGTTAAGAAGGAACATGATAAAGTAGAAAAGAAAATTAATCAAGCTTTAGGAATACTTCTATATTTAACAGTACCTATGACTTTAGGAATTAGTTTTCTAGCTAAACCTATATGGTTATTATTCTATGGAGAAAGTATGTATGGACCTAGTGTATTAAGTTATTATATATTTGTAGGTTTATTTATAGGTTTATTTACTTCACTAATTATAATGATTCAAATATTAAAAGATAAAAAAGTATTATTAATTAGTTTAGTTACTGGAGTAATTATTAAAATACTATTAAATAATTATTTATTAAAGGCTTTTTATAATTTAGATATGCCTCCTTATTATGGAGTAATTACTGCTTCTATTATAGGTTATTTAGTATCTTCAATTATATGTTTAGTTGTATTAAAAACAAAATATAAAATTAATTTTGAAGAAATAGTAAATAATTTTATTAATATAATGTGTTCTGCATTCTTAATGGTATTAGTATTATTTATATGTAAGTTATTTATACCTATTACTTCTACTAATAGAATTATGAATTTAGTAATTATATTAATTTATACAGTTATAGGGGCTATAGTATACTTTGTATTTAATCATTTTTCTAAATTAACTAATAGAGTATTCGGAAAAGATATATTCAAAATACTAAGTAAATTATTCTTTAGAAAATAAAAAAAGAAGCATTTGCTTCTTTTTATTTTTTACCTATCTTTTTAAGACTATGATATAGAGAGAATGTTATTTTATACATTCTATACCAGAATTTAGATATTATAAGGTCATATTCACCAATTAATTCTACTACATGACCACCAAAAGATTTTTTAAATAGATATAATCCAAATAATGGATTTTCTTTTCTAAAGTCACCTGTTATACCATAGAAGTTATATCTTTTATAGTGATTATCTATAGCATATTTAACTCCTGCATAGTGAACACTATATGCTGATTGGAATTGCATTAAGTTATCATCTGTTCCCCCAAATAATGATAATACTTCATTACCATAAATTAGGAATAGGATAGTACCTAATACTTTCTTTTCTCCATATTCATTTATATATTCTTTTATTTTATCTACTTGTTTAGTTAATCTTTCTATATTATCTTTATCTAATTTATTAGATGATTCATAT
The DNA here is from genome assembly GCA_017550205.1 of Bacilli bacterium. The sequence continues at coordinate 12,623 of JAFZPS010000005.1, forward strand.
TTCTTTTCATTCATTTGAAGAATATTATTATCATGTTTATAAATTCTTGTGTTTAGAGCTTTTTTTGTTTCTTCTAATTCTGCTTTAGTATTTTCTAAATACTTATTAAAATCTATCTCACCAATAAGTATTTTTAAGATACCAGAATCATATAGATTATCCCACATACCTTCATAATAAGATAATGGTCTATCAATAAAGTCTCTTCTATCTCCAGTGTGTTCCATAATAGATTTAAATATTGGTAGTTCATCTCTTGTGATTTCTCTTGTAGTGATACAAGATTTTTCATTTTTTCTTAATATTTGTCTTGTTTTAGACTCCATATCAGCAAGGACCTCGTCTTCTGTTCTACCATTTATTTCTATTACATGCATCCATCTAGGTTGAAGAGTATCTTGCATTAAGTTAAATCCATAGAATTTATATCCTAATTTCTTAAGATTTTCAACTGACTTTTTATTATCATATCCACCTTCAACTATATTACCATCGTTATCACGTTCTTGGTATTCTACATATGGATCTATTTTTACAAATATTCCACCTTTTTCTTTTACAAATTTTTTTAATTCTACTGTG
>JAFZPS010000020.1 GCA_017550205.1 Bacilli bacterium
AATAAAAGAAGAAATAAAGAAAGAAATAACTATAAAAGATAATTCTTATAAAGTAGATTTTAAATCTTTAAAAGAAAAGAATTCAGATACAGTAGCTTATATAAAAGTAAATAATACCAATATAGATTATGTTGTAGTACAAACTAATAATAATGATTACTATTTAAAACATAATTTTAATAAAGAATATAATGTAGCTGGATGGGTATTTATGGATTATAGAAATAAATTAGATGGTACTGATAAAAACATAATTATTTATGGACATAATACTAAAGATAATTCAATGTTTGATTCACTTAAAAACGTTTTAACTAAAGAATGGCAGACTAATAAAGATAATCTATTTATTACTTTAATAACAGAATCTAATGAATATAAGTATCAAGTATTTTCTACATATGAAATTAAACCAGAAGATTTTTATATAACTACTAATTTTAAAAGTACTGATAACTATGTTTATTTCTTAAATAAAATAAGTTCTAGAAGTAATTATAATTATAAAGTAGAGCTAAATGAATTTGATAGAATATTAACTTTATCTAGTTGTCTAGGTGAAGGACAAACTAGAGTAGTATTACATGCTAGATTAATGTAGGAGGAATAAATGAATTATAAATTTAAAAAAATTTCTATAGAAGAATTTGATAAATTAAGGGAATTATTTCCAGATAATGATGAATTGTGGGAAATGTATAAAGAAAAAAGATTAAAAGAATTAAGTAATAAAGAAACAGATACTTATGTAATTGAATATAATAATAAATTTATTGGAGAAATATCAGTAAACTATATATGTCATGATTTAAATACTGAAGCTATACCTAATAGGAGAGTATATCTTCAAGCATATAGAGTAGATAAAACCTATCAAGGATCCGGGTTAGGTCAAGAACTATTAAGTTATGTCCTAGAAGATTTAGAAAAACAAGGTTATTATGAATTTACTATTGGAGTAGAAGAAGATAATCTAAAAGCAAAACATATTTATTTTAAATATGGTTTTACTGAAGCAATAGATAAAGGTAAAGGTGACGTATTTGATCCTACAGACTATACTTTATATATGAGAAGTGTAGAGAAAGAGGTAAAAAATGGAAGTAAAAAACAATTATAATGAATGTTTAACTAATCTAGCATGTTCTATTAGAAAGTATTTTAATTTAGATTATCAACATAATACATTAGATTATGTTGATAAAGTATTAGATGAATATAAACCAAAGAATGTAGTTACAATATTATGTGATGGTATGGGTTCTAATATATTAGATAATATTTTAGATAAAGATTCTTTTCTAATAAAGAATAGAATAAAAACAATTACTACAGTATTTCCAGCTACTACAGTAGCTGCCACAACATCAATGATGACAGGACTAAATCCCGTAGAAACAGGTATGCTTGGATGGCATATGTATTATAAAGATTTAGATAAAACAATAACCGTATACATGAGTTCAGATAAGATGGATAAAACATATACTCCAATACCAGAGGCAGTTGAATATAATAATAAACATATGATTAGAAAAACTATTAGTAAAGAAATAACTGAAAAAGGTATAGATAAAGGATACGTATTATTTCCTTTTGGTGAAAATTCATATAAAGACATAGATGATATGTATAGAATTATTGAAGAAAAATGTAGTGAACCAGGTAAGAAATATATATATGCTTATGATGAAGAACCAGATCATACAATGCACGAAATAGGTCGTGATACACCTGAAGTAAAAGAATATATTAAAATGATAAATAGAAAAGTAGAAGAATTAAGTAATAATGTAGAAGATACGATTATCTTTGTAATTGCCGATCATGGTCATATCAATGTAGAAAACATATTCTTAAAAGATTATCCAGATATTAAAGACTGTTTTATAAGAACTACTTCACTAGAATCGCGTGCAGTAAATTTCTTTATAAAAGAAGATAAAAAAGACTTATTTAAAGACTTATTTAATAAGTATTTTAAAGATGATTTTGATTTATATGATAAAGACGATGTAATAGAGTCTAAACTATTTGGTGACGGAGAAGAAAATAAAATTTTTAGAGATGCTCTAGGAGATTTTCTAGCTATTGCTAAAACTAATAAAACATTAATAGATGATGGTAGTGAAGTATTAAAATCACAACACGCTGGTTATACAGATGATGAAATCTATGTACCATTAATTATAATAAATGCAAAGAAGTGATAATATGGAAATAATAGAATATGAAGATAAATATTTAGAAGATGTAAAAGATTTATTGGTAGAATTAGAAGAATACGTTATTCATATAGATCAAGACCATTTAGATCAAATGCATCCTGAATATAGAGATAAAATAGCTATAATTAACCTAGAAAAAATAAAAAATAATAATGGTAAGTGTTTCCTAACTATAAAAAATAATACTGTAATAGGTCTAATTATGGGTATAATTAGAAAGTATGATGAATTAGATTATATAGATTATAAATGTCCTAAACAAGGTGAAATAACTGAGTTTATAGTTTCTAAAAAGATTAGAAGTAATGGAGTAGGGCAATTATT
>JAFZPS010000021.1 GCA_017550205.1 Bacilli bacterium
AAAGAAATTCTTTGAATAACACTTCAGAGTACTTAAAGAACAAAGTAGAATAAGTCGGTGGCATACCGTTATTTATGCTAAAGAGATTGCAGTAATGCAATAATTAGGGTGGTACCGCGGAAACACTAGTCTTCGTCCCTTGTGGATGATTTCTAGTGTTTTTTGTTTTATATAAAGGAGGTATTTATATGATAGCTAAAGAAAAATTAAAAGATTATGCAAATAAATTAATGTTTGATATGAATGATGAAGAGTATACTACACTACAAGAAGAATTTGATATTATCTTAAAACAAATGGATTTAATAGGTAATATTCCAAATATTAGTAGTGTTGAACCTATGACTTTTCCTTTTAAATTAGAAGAAGCTAGTTTAAGAGAAGATGAAGTAGGAGATTATTTAGTAGTTAATGAAGTACTTGAAAACGCTCATCATCAAGTAAATGATCAAGTTAAAGTACCTAGAGTAGTGGAAGAAGGTGAGTAGAATGTATCGTGGAAAAAGTATAGTAGAGTTACGTCATGAATTAGATAGTGGAAAAACTACTCCTGAAGAATTATTTGAGAAAGCTAATAAACTAGCTCATTATTTTCAAGATGATTATAATTCTTTTGTAACTATAATTGATAAATGTAAATATAAAGATAGAGAATCTAAAATTAATGGTATTCCATATGCTTTAAAAGATAATTTTTCTACTACAGGAATACTTACTACAGCATCAAGTAATATATTAAAAGATTATGTACCAGTATATGATGCAACAGTATATAAGAAATTAAAGAATGCTGGGGCAGTATTAGTTGGTAAAACAGTGTTAGATGAATTAGCTATGGGTGGTACTGGTACTACAGGACATACTGGTATTGTTAGAAATCCTTGGGATAAAGGAAGAATGATTGGTGGAAGTTCTGCAGGTAGTGCAGCAGCTGTTGCTTTAGGAATTGTTCCTTTCTCAATTGGATCTGATACTGGTGACTCAGTAAGAAAACCAGCAAGTCATGGTGGATTAGTAGGATTTAAACCAACATATGGTAGAATTTCAAGATATGGTTTATTTGCTTTTGCATCAAGTCTTGATCACGTAGCACTTTTCTCAAGAAATGTTAGGGATGCTGCTATAGTTACTGATGTAATTAAAGGAAAAGACGTAAATGACATGACTACTCTTAATAATGATGGAAAAGTATATGCTGATACTATTGATAATGATATTAAAGGTAAAAAATTATTTTATATAAGAGAAATATGTGGAAGAGATATTTATAAAGATAGTGATGATAAAGAATTAATAAAAGTAATAGATGATTTCCATAGAACTGTTGATGAACTAGAAGAAATTGGTTTTGAAGTAAAAGAAGTTTCTATGGATAAAGCATTATTAGAAGCAATATATCCTACTTATATGTGTATAAGTTGTGCTGAAGCTACTTCAAATAACTCTAACCTTACTGGTATTCCTTTTGGACCTCGTGGAGATGGTAATAGTATTGAAGAGATTATGTTTGATGCTAGAACTAAAGGATTTAGTGAATTAATTAAGAGAAGATTTATTTTAGGTAGTTATATTCTTCAAAGAGAAAACCAAGAAAAGTTATTCTTAAATGCTCAAAGAGTTAGAAGAATGATCGTTGATAAGATGAATGAATTCTTTAAAGAATTTGATGGTATGATTGCTCCTTGTAGTGGTGGACCTGCTGCTAAGTTTGATGCTACAAGTGAAAAATTATCTGATAGATATTTAATACTTGAAAACCATTTAGCTATTGGTAACTTTGGAGGATTCCCTTCAATTACATTACCATTTACTATGGTTGATGGTTTACCAGTAGGAATTAACTTAACTGGTAGAGTCAGAGAAGATGATTTAGTACTTAATATGGCTAATAAAATAGAGTCAGTTACAGGACTTAAAGATATCTACAGTAAGGTAGGTGATATAGATGTATAAAGTTGTTATAGGACTTGAAGTTCACTGTCAATTACAAACAAATTCAAAGAACTTCTCATTTGCACCTAATGAATTTACTGAAGCTCATAATATTAATGTAGCTGCTGTAGATTTAGGATTACCTGGTATCTTACCAATAGCTAATAAAGAAGGTGTTAGAAAAGCCTTAAAGACAGCTATGGCACTTCATTGTGATTTACCTGATGAAATAATATTTGATAGAAAAAATTATTATTATGCTGATTTACCTAAGGGTTATCAAATTACTCAAAATAAAAAACCAGTAGGTTTAAATGGTTACTTAGATGTATTAGTAAATGGAAAAGTAAAAAGAGTTACTTTACAAGATGTTCACTTAGAGGAAGATACTGCATCTCTAGAACATTATCCAAAATACTCATTAATTGATTATAACCGTAGTGGTATTCCATTACTTGAAATAGTTACTAATCCATGTATTAATAGTGCTGATGAAGCAGTAGCCTACTTAGAAGATTTAAGAGATGTATTCTTATATTTAGGAGTCAGTGAAGCTAAAAGTAACTATGGCCAAATGAGATGTGATGTTAATATATCTCTTATGAAAGATACTGATACTGAATTTGGTACTAAAGTCGAAATGAAAAATATAAATGCATTCTATAATGTAAGAAATGCTATTGAATATGAAATTAAAAGACAAAGTGAATTACTAGATCGTGGAGAAAAAGTAATTCAAGAAACAAGAAGAATTGCTGAAGATGGTAAAACATATTCAATGAGAGAAAAAGTAGATGCAGTAGATTATAAATACTTTATTGAACCTAATATACCTAGTACACCTGTTACAGAAGAATTACTTTCTGAATTAAGAAGTGAATTACCTGAGTTAAAAGGTGATAGATACTTAAAATATGTACAAGAATATGGTATGAGTGAATATGATGCAGGAGTCTTATCTAAGACTAGAAGTGTATCAGATTACTTTGAAGAAGTTTTAGCTGATGGAGCTGATTTAAGTTTAGCAGTTAACTTCGTTACTACTAGTATTTTAAGTACACTTAATAAATTAGAAATTGGTATTGAAGAATTATTCATTACTCCTAAAATGTTAAGTGGAATCATAAAATTAGTAAGTGAAAATAAATTAAGTATGGATGCAGCTAAGAAATTACTTTATGAAGCAATAGAAAAGAAAGTTGATCCTAATGAATTAGTTAAGAGTGAAGGATTATCTCAAATTAATGATGAAGACACTTTATTGAAACTTATTCAAACTATTATGGATGAGAATCTTGAAGTGGTTAGACAATATGTAGAAGATGGAAATATGTCTGCTGTTAACTTCTTTGTAGGTCAAACTATGAAGAGAAGTAACAGACAGGCTAATCCAAATATGTCTCGTGAAATTATTAGTAAAGAACTAGAGAGGAGAAAAAATAATGGTTAATAAATATAGAACACATAAATGTGCAGAATTAAATGAAAAATTAGTTGGAGAAAAAGTTCGTGTTGCTGGATTTGTTGAAAATATAAGAGACCATGGTGGTGTTATATTTGTAGATATCCGTGATATGAGTGGAGTTATCCAAGTAGTTAGTAATGATGATAGTATATTTGATGGTATTACTAGAGAGTCTAGTATCACATTATCTGGAACTATTAGAAAGAGAAATGAAGAAGATTATAATAATCGTATTTCTACTGGTACTATTGAATTATTAGTAGATGATTTAGAAGTACTTGGTAAAGCTAATAATGTATTACCTTTTGAAGTAATGACTTCTCATGAAGTAGCTGAAGATACAAGATTAAAATACAGATACCTTGATTTAAGAAATCCAAAAGTAAAAGAAAATGTTATCTTTAGAACTAAGGTATATGATTATTTACGTAAGTTAATGAAGGAAGAAGGATTCTTAGAAATTCAAACTCCTATTCTTACTGCTTCAAGTCCTGAAGGAGCTCGTGACTTTATTGTTCCAAGTAGAAAGTTCCATGGTAAGTTTTATGCACTTCCACAAGCACCACAACAATTTAAACAATTATTAATGTGTAGTGGATTTGATAATTACTTCCAAATAGCTCCATGTTTTAGAGATGAAGATGCTAGAAGTGATAGATTATATGGAGAATTCTATCAATTAGATTTAGAAATGAGTTTTGCTACAGAAGATGATGTAATAGCTGTTGGTGAAAGAATATTCCATGATACTTTTAAAGAATTCATGAAAGAAGGACAAAAAGTAAGTGATGCTCCATTTACTAGATTAAGTTATAGAGAATCAATGGAAAGATTTGGTACTGATAAACCTGATCTTAGAAACCCACTTGAATTA
>JAFZPS010000022.1 GCA_017550205.1 Bacilli bacterium
ATTATCACTCCTAAATTAAAAAATAAGTTAAAACTTATTTTATTTCTTTTCCTTATGTACTGTGTGTTTTCTACATCTAGGACAGTATTTATTCATTTCAAGACGATCTGTTGTATTTTTAACATTCTTTTGTTCTCTATAGTTTTCTTCTTTACATTCACTACATACAAGAGTTTTATATTGTCTATTTCCTACTTTAGCCATTTTCTTTCCCTCCTTAAACGTCTACATGTATTATACCAAATATTTCATATTTTGCAATGTTTTTTTGCTTAAAAAAAGCAATTATACATAATAATTGCTTATTAATTTATACTTTTATCTTCTAATTTTTGTAATCTCTTAATTTTAGAATAAACTTTTTTCTTTGATTCAGATAAATCAATAGATTTAGAATCTTTACCATATTTTTCATTCTCAAAGAATTTATCTTTTATAAATAAACATTCATCTAAAGTCCAATGCGCATCATGAGTTGCTTCATAGAAAGGAAAGCCATTCTTAGAAAAAACCAAAACTCTCCATCTAATATTATTCTTCTTACTCTCAGTATTATTTTGTGCTTCAAAAATCTTAATTACTTCTTCTAGTGGTTTCTTATCTTCAATAGCTTGTAGAATTTCTAATGCTCTATCAGTAACAACACCACAATCTGGCTCAGGTCTAGTCAAGCCATCCTCTACGCTCATTTTCCACTCATCATATCTAAAAGGATATATTAGTTTTTTACCTTCTTCGATTTGTTGTTTTCTAATTATCGATTTTTTTATTCCTTTTAATTTTGACATTGATTTAGCCACTTCTTTAGCTATATCTGATTTACTATCATATTCATAGTTTTCTTTTAGAAGGTCATAAATCCAATTACATTCTTCTACTGTCCAATCTCTTTCATGTGTTGCTGCAAAAAATGGAAACCCATTTTTTGAAAGTTTAAGAACCATGGCTCTAACCGTATAACGAACATCACTACAATATTCTTCTCTTCTAAAGTCTTCAGCAAGTTTTTCAAGAGGTACTTCTTTACTATCAATTTTTTCCATTATATTTAGTGCAATAGTGGTTTCTATACCATTACGGTCACCGCCTTCATAAGCGCCAACTTGCTTTGCCCATCTTTCGTATCTAAAAGGATACATTATTTTTTTGCCTCTTTTAAACTTATCAACCATCTTTTGTACATCTACATTATGATTTTCCATTAATGCTGCAGTTATTGCATCAGCCTCTATTTTTTCTATACCTTCAACTACTTGATTTTCTTTTCCAGGCACATTTAAAATATGCATAGTATAATTTTCCATAATACTTCCTCCGATTAGTTAATTATTATACTAATAATAATTAATCAAGTCCATACATTTCTACATATTTTCTTGATACTTCACCAGTAATTCTATAAGTAACTAGTGATGCATAATTATAATTAGAATTAGGATGTGATGAATCAGGTGATGTTACTATTATACTTACTTTAGGGTTTTCTCTAGGCATATATCCAATAAATGAACTCGTAATAGTTTCTGTATCTATTTTTCCATCATTATCAGTATCAATAAAACTTTGACTAGTACCAGTTTTACCTGCAGCTCTCATCCAACTTTCTGTATATCCTACTCCATAACCCCAATCCATAACAGCCGCAAATCCTTCTTTAACTCTATTCATATATTCAGGTTTAGTATCCACAGTATTTAATACATTCTTTTCTACAGTATATTCTAACTTACCTATTTCTTCAGTTTCACTACTAGAATGAACTTCTTTTAACAAATGAGGTGCAATTCTTTCTCCTCCATTAGCTATAGTACTAATATATTGTGATAATTGCATAGGAGTATATGTTTCATATTGTCCCATAACAAAGTCCAATAAATTACCAGCTGCCTTATCCTTTGAACTATAACCACTACTTTCTCTAGGTAAATCTATACCTGTTTTTACTCCTAATCCAAAAGAATGATACATATTCCTATAAGTATCAAAAGAACTTTGATTGAAATTTAACTTCATTCCACTATAATACTCTTGTTCATTAACTCTAATTGCTGTCTTAAACTGATATACATTACTAGATTTAGCAAGTGCTGTAATATCATTAATAGTACCTAAATCTAATACAGATGAACATTTAGGAGCTACACCTGCCACTTTAATACATTCATCATACATAGTTTCGCCTATATGAATAGCCCCTGTATTATATCCTACTAAAATAGAAGCACCCTTTACTACAGAACCAGGAGTTATAGGTTGCATCAAAATACTATTAATATTATCTCTTATTTCACCATTAACTAATCTTTTAGATGCCATAGCAAGTATTTCTCCAGTTCTAGGATCTTGTATAACTACACTACTATGATCATAATACTCAGTATTAGGTTCATTCTTAGCATTTCTAATTTGCTCTTCTAGTATTCTTTCTACTTCTTTTTGTAAATTAATATCTATAGTAAGAACTATATCTTTACCACGAGTACCTTCTTTTATTAATTTCTTCTCATAAGTATTAACTACTTCATATAAATCTTTTTCTCCATGTAAATACTCTTCATATTCTTTCTCTATATAACTAAGTCCTACTCTATCATTTAAACTATAACCTTTTTCTAAATAATAATCTTTTTCTTCATAAGGAACTCCTTGTGTACTAGTAGAAACAGTACCCAACATACTCTTAAAAGTATCTCCATATAAATATACTCTTTCCCAATCTAATTTAGTATTAAAACCATCTAATAAAGCATTATTTTCAGATACATAAGCATACTCTAAATCAGTTACATTACTTTTAATAATTTTTTCTTCATAAGTATATCCTCTATTCATTAAATAGAATAAATATGCTACCTTTAACTCTTCTTCTGAAAACTCCAAGTCAGATTTCTTAATTCTCTCTAATTTTAATTCTTCTAATTCTCTAGTAGTCATCTTTCTTTGTTTTACTTTTTCTATTTCTTTTTTAGTAACTAATTTATCACAAATATCTTTATTCTTAGCATAATAATACTCTCTTTTACTCCTATCAGTTATTCTATGATAATTAATATCTATATGAGGAGATAATCTATTAGCTACCTCTATCATTTCTAAATTACTAACACCTTTTTTTCTTTGATACACAATAGTTTTTAAAGACTTATTATCTACTAATAAATTATAATTTCTATCATATATTCTACCTCTAGGAGTACTAGTACCATATACTTTAGCATATGTTAGTAAATCTAATGATTCTTTATTTTTACCTTCATTGATAACCATTGTATTAATTAACCCAATAAATATAAAAGAAAATAAAATAATAAACACAACAAAAAAACTAATAAATCTATTATTAATTATCTTAGTATAATTATTACTTTTTCTTCTCTTATTTATCTTCTTCATAATTATAGTTTATCACATATTTTAAATAATAATTCATATAATTTATTAGGTGATTATTATTTACAAAGATTTAATAAAAAAATACATAAATTTACTAGAACCAATACATATAAAGAATTATGCTTCTAATAAAAATATATTTATCACAAACCAAGAAGTAAATATAATACATAATTTTATAAAAACTTATTATAATGAATTATTAGAAGATGAATCTATTCTAAATGAACTAAAACCTTTAATAAGAGAAGATTTATATAAAGAAGTATTAAAAGAGTATAAAGAAAACAAAGTTAAATATTTTTAACTTTGTTTTATTTTATTTATTAAGTCTTCATCAAACTTTTTATTTCTAATCATTTCTATCTCATATTTATATGGAGGATATTCTTTATCTACATAAGGTGTTTCTAGTATTCTAGGTATTTCTCCCAGTCTTTCATTATAAATAATCTTAATTAGATTATTAAATCCTATAGTACCAAACCCTATATTTTCATGTCTATCTTTATGAGAATTTATTTCATTCTTAGAATCATTTATATGAATACAACCTATTTTATCAATACCAATAGTTTTATCAAATAAATCAAGATATTCATCAAATTTACTCATATCAATTCCAGAATCATTCAAATGACATGTATCTAAACATACTCCAATATGTTTTTTATCTTTAACACCATCTATAATTCTTTTAATTTCATCTATTGTAGAACCAACTTCACTACCTTTACCAGCCATAGTTTCAAGTAAAATAATAACGTCTGTAGAACCATCTAAAACTAAGTTTAATCCACTAATTATATTTTCAATACCTTTATCTACTCCAAGCCCTACATGACTTCCTGGGTGAAGCACTAAGTATTTAACACCTAATTCACTAACTCTTTTTATTTCACCTTTTAAGAATCCCACAGAAAAATCAAAATTTCCTTCATTACATAAATTAATAATATAAGGAGCATGAACTATTACTTTAGAATAATCTATTACAACTTCTTTCATCTTTTCTATAGCCGATTCTACTAAACTACTATCTATAGGATTTCTAGCTGTATTTTGTGGAGCTCCAGTATAAAACATAAATGTATTAGCATTATAACTACTAGCTTCTAATACACTTCCTAATAACTGATTATTCTTACCAAATCCTACATGAGAACCTATATATAACATAATATCACCATAATAATTATAACATAAAAAAAGAGCTTTCGCTCTTTAGTTTATTATTTTAATGTACATTCAGTATAACTAGATACTGCAGTTGTATATTCATCTCCAGCTTTTACACCGTTTTTAGTTGCAGTTTTAACTTTAGCTCTACTAATTTCACTTTCAGCTACTTCAGCATCAATACCATGTGCACCTTCATCTACTAAGAATATTGCATATGTTGTTTTAACCTTTTGATCTGTTACTTCTGCGTTGTCACCCTCACCTTCAACTGTATCTGTTGTATCTTTAGTCCATTTTACATAACCAGTAACTCTTGCATTACTCCAAGAAGATTTACCACCTTGTTCCATAATATCCATTGTTGAAGTTTCATTACTATCTATTGCAAAGTAATAATCTCCATCACCTGTAGCAGCAACGCTCTTTCCATCACATGTAAATTCATCAGCTAAAATACTATTTCTAACTGCATTAATATATGATTTAGCAACGTCTGCGAATGTATCACGTCTTGAATTTTCAATTGTTCTTGAAACCGCTGGTATAGCAACTAACATTAAGATACCCATGATTGTAATAACTGCTAATAACTCAATTAAAGTAAAACCCTTTCTGTTTAATTTTTTCATTCGATTCACTCTCTCTTTCTTATTTTCTTATAATTCAATGTTATCACGGTTTATTTCCCTTGACAACATATTTTTGTAAAAATTACACTACTTGACACATCATGTAAAGTCATATTATGAACATACAGATAAGTATTCTTCTTTAGAAACTACATTTCCTTCATTATCATAATATATATCATTAAACTTAGTACAATAGTTTCCTCCAGAATAATAATCTCTAATATAATCACATTCTGCTGTTATAGAACCAAATACTCTAAGTTTAGCAAGACCTTCTGTATTTCTATCATTCTTTGTTATTCCTATATTATCCTCTATTTTTTTAATATCTCTTGTCTTTAAGTATTGAATTTCATCCCCATCAACTAAGTGGATACCTGTTCTTTTTCCTTTATACTCTTCTACTAATCTTACATAATACTTATATTTATTACCTTTTCTAGTATATACCACTACTGAATCAAACTTATTATATTCTCCACCATTAGGTCCTTTAACAATATTATCATTATCATCCAAATAATTTAATGAAAATACTACACAATCACCTTTCTTTGGTTTTACAAAAGCTCTATCTTTATTAGCTTTCATTTTAGCAGCTTCTACCATACTAACTGCATCACTTTTTATTAAATCTAATTTTTGATTATTCATCATACCAGTAATATTAGGAATAGCTACTACCATAATTATCCCAATAACTGTGATCATAGCTAATACTTCTATAAAAGTAAATCCATTTTTCTTCATTTAACCACTACCTTCAAATATATTATAACATAAATTAATTATTTAATTATCTTTTTTAAATTATTTAATTCCTTTAAACTATTACTAGTAAAATAGTCACTTTCAAATACATTATCATATCTAAATAAAGAAAAACCTCTATAATTCTTTAAATTTCTAGATAAAAGTACTTCTCGCATAATAATATTATCATTTAATATCCATTCATCTCTTCCCTCTTTAGCATATTTATCTTCTAACCCAACCTTATAAAAAGCTAATGCTATATATAAATCAATATTATTATTAAGTAAACTTTCCCATTCTCTAATAACATTAACATATGCTTTAGTACTATTATAAAAACCATAATATATTTGAGGCATTATATAATCAATATAATCATTATCTTTCATCCATAAACGTACATCTGCCCTATGATAATTATAATTATTCTCAATATTACCATCAGGACTAACTCCAAATAAAACATCTTTCTTATTACATTCACTATGTACTCTTTTAATCATCTTATTAATTATATTTAATTGATACTCTTCTTTAGAAACATACTCATTTTCTTTTAAATAGTTTTCATAGTCTTTTGTATCAATATCATCACTAGGATAAAAATAATCATCAAATAAAACACCATCTATTTTATAATTCAATACTTCTTTTACACCATTAATTATTAGATCTTCTACTTCTCTTTTACTAGGATTTAAATATATTCCATTATTAATATATAAATAATCTGTATTTATATACTTATATATTAATTCATTACTATTAATAGATTCTATGTTACTAGTAGTTCTAACTCTATATGGATTAATCCAAGCAATTA
>JAFZPS010000023.1 GCA_017550205.1 Bacilli bacterium
CCTTTGAGATGAATTTTCCCATATGTATATAGTAAGTTCCCAAATAGACGATTTGGTTGATAGGCTGGAGATGGAAGAATGGTGACATTTTGAGTTGACCAGTACTAATAGAACGAGGATTTATCCATAATTTAATCAATATAATTTGATGAACACGATATCTAAGTTTTCAGAGAATTATTTCTCTATATATTTTCTCAGTAACGATAGCTAGTGAGGTACACCTGTTCCCATCCCGAACACAGAAGTTAAGCCACTAAACGCCGACGATAGTTTATGCTAAAATAGGAAGTTGCTGAGAATTTTTTTTGTGCAAAAAAAAGTGTCAAATCTTTTATAATATATATAAATTGAGTTGTAGAACTCTTTTTTTTTGATATAATAATTTAAAGGTGATAGAAATGGATTACAAAATAACAACATATTCAGAACAAGAAACAATTGAACTTGCTCAAAACATTGAATCAGAAAAATTCCCTAATATGGTAATTTGTTTAATGGGAGATCTAGGTACAGGTAAAACTGTATTTACAAAAGGTTTTGCACAAGCTTTAGAAGTACAAGAAGAAGTAACTTCTCCAACATTCAATATTATTAAGGAATATACTTCAGGTGAAATGCCTTTATATCACATGGATGTATATCGTCTTGATGGTAAAGTAGAAGATTTAGGTATTGAAGAATACTATACTAAAAAGGGTATTACTATAATTGAATGGGCTGATATGATTCCTGATTACTTACCAGAAAAAAGATTAGATATTAGAATTAAAAGTTCGGAAGAAGATGAAGATAAACGTATAATCACAATAACTCCATATGGTAGAAAATATGAAGAACTTTGTGAGGCTATACTATGAGAATCTTATATATAGATACATCCTCTAGTTATTTATACACATCTATTGTGGAAAATGACAAAATAATATCTGAAATAAAAGAAGAATTTGGACAAAGTCTATCAGAAGTAGCTCTTCCAAGAATTGTTTCTATGTTTGAAGATAATAATTTAAGTCCAAAAGATATAGATAAAATAATA
The DNA here is from genome assembly GCA_017550205.1 of Bacilli bacterium. The sequence continues at coordinate 1,040 of JAFZPS010000023.1, forward strand.
GTAGTAAATGGGCCAGGTAGTTTTACAGGTATTAGAATAGGTATTACTATAGCCAAAATATATGCTTGGAGTTTAAATATTCCAATCACAACTATTTATTCTCTAGAAGCAATGGCTATTTCTAGTGAAAAAGACCTTTATCACGTACCAATTATAAATGCTCGTAGAGGTTATGTATTTGGTGCTATATATGATAAAGATTATAAAGAAATATTAAAACCATGTCATATACTATTAACAGATCTACAAGAAAAATTAGATAATATTGGAGACTATGAATTTATCTCAAATGATGAATTTGATGATTTAGAATTAAATTCATATACACCTAACTTCGTAAAAATAATTAATAAGTTTAAAGATAAAGAAAATATTAATCCACACGCAGTTAATCCAGAATACTTAAAATTAACAGAAGCTGAGGAAAGTAAACTATGATATATGAATTAACTAATTTAGATGAATTAGATAATTCTTTTATTTCTAAAGAATATATCTCTAATGAATTAAATAATAATCCTTTTGGTAAAGTATTAGTACTAAAAGAAGATAAAATAATTGGTTATATTTACTATAGTGATATCTATGAAAGATGTGAAATTAATCAATTTGAAATAGAAGATATTCACAGAAATTGTGGAAAAGGAGATTTATTATTAAAATATTTGATAAATCATGTGCAAAAAGATATTACTTTAGAAGTAAAAGAAGATAATACCCCAGCTATTAAACTATATCTTAAGAATGGTTTTGTAAAAACAGCTATTAGAGAAGGCTATTATAATGGAGTAAATGGCATATTAATGGAAAGAAAGTATTAAGACTCTTTAAAATAAGAGTCTTTTGTGTTAAAATACATATGAAATGAAAAGGTGATTGTATGAAAGACGTATACATACTAGGTATTGAGAGTAGTTGTGACGAAACTAGTGCTTCTATCGTTAAAAATGGAGTAGAAGAAATAGCTACAGTAATCTCATCTCAAATAGATGTTCATAAAGATTTTGGTGGAGTAGTTCCTGAAATTGCTAGTAGACACCATGTTAAAAATATAACTATGGTATTAGAAGAATGTTTAGAAAAAGCTAATATGACAATGGATCAAATAGATGCAATTGCTATTACTTATGGACCAGGTCTTATAGGTTCATTATTAATAGGCTTAGAAGCAGCTAAAACATTATCATTTGTTTATAATAAACCATTAGTTCCAGTACATCATATTGCTGGTCATATCTATGCCAATAGTTTAGTAAAACCACTAGAATTCCCACTTTTAGCAGTAGTAGTAAGTGGAGGTCATACTGAAATTATAGAAATGACTAAACATTATGACTTTAAAAAACTAGGTGGAACATTAGATGATGCTATTGGAGAATGCTATGATAAAGTAGCTAGAGTAATAAATCTTGAATATCCAGGTGGACCTAAATTAGATAAGCTAGCTGCAGAGGGTAAACCTACATATGATTTACCAGTACCATTAAAAGATGATAGTTATAATTTCTCATTTAGTGGATTAAAAAGTGCAGTAATTAATTTAGCTCATAATGAAGAACAAAGAGGTAATACATTAAGAAAAGAAGATTTAGCTTGTTCATTCCAAAAAGTAGCAGTAGAATCAATTATACAAAAGGTAAGAAAAGCTATTGTTGAAAAGAATATTAAACATGTAATAGTAGCTGGAGGAGTAGCAGCTAATAATGGATTAAGGACTGCTATGACTGAATTATGTAATGAATTAAATGTAGATTTATCAATACCTCCAATGAAGTATTGTACTGATAATGGAACTATGATAGCAGCTGCAGGATACTTTGCATATTTAGAAGGTAGACGTGCAGACTTAAACTTAAATTCAAAATCTCAAGATACATTAAAATAAAATGTATCTTTTTTTTTAATATATATTATGTTATACTTATGTAGAAAGTAGGGTGGCTAGATATGGTAAATAGAGTAGTTTTAAACGAAACTTCATATTTTGGACGTGGTTCAAGACAAAAATTAGAAGAGGAAATTCTAAAAAGAGGTTATAGAAAAGTATTATTAGTATCAGATAATACACTAAAACAAGCAGGAATAACAGGTAAAGTAACATCAATTTTAGATGCAGCAGGTATTATTTATCAAGAATTTACAAACATCAAACCTAATCCAACAGTAGTTAATGTTCAAGAAGGATTAATGACTGCACAAGTACATAATGTAGAAGCAATAGTTGCAGTAGGTGGAGGTAGTGTTATTGATACTGCTAAAGCTATATCTATTGTTATGACTAATCCAGAACATGGTAACATAGTAAGCCTAGAAGGTGCAGTAGAAACTAGAAATAAAGGATTACCTTTATTTGCACTTCCTACAACAGCAGGTACTGCTGCAGAAGTAACAATTAACTATGTTATTACTGATGAAAGAAATATTAAAAAAATGGTATGTGTAGATGTACACGATATACCAGTATGTTCAATTATAGATCCAGATTTAATGCAAGATATGCCACAACAACTAGCAGCATCAACTGGAATGGATGCATTAACTCATGCTATGGAAGGTTATATTACTAAAGCAGCATGGTTAATACCAGATATGTTCCATATAAATGCAATGGCATTAATTTATAAAAACTTAGAGAAAGCTGCAAATCAAAAAGATTCAATTGCAGTAGAAAAAATGGCAGATGCTCAATATATTGCTGGTATGGGATTCTCTAATGTAGGACTAGGTATAGTTCACTCAATGGCACATTCCCTAGGAGCATACTTTGATACTCCACACGGAATAGCTAATGCAATACTATTACCACATGTATTAAAATTTAATGGTCAAGTTTGTCCAGAATTATTTAGAAATATGGGTAAAGCATTTGGTTTAAATATGGAATACTTATCTGATGAAGAAGCAGTTAATAAAGTAGTAAATGCAGTTCAAGAATTATCAAGAAAATTAAATATTCCGCAAACTTTAAGAGAAGTAGGAATACCTGAAGATAAACTAAGAACTTTAGCAGAACAAGCAATCAATGATCCATGTACACCTGGTAATCCAAGAAATGTAACTGTGGATGATATTGAAAAAATTTATAGAGAAGCATATTAAAAAGAAGATTAAATCTTCTTTTTTTTGAATATACTAAAATACTAATCCAATGATGATACAAAGTAGTGCTAACACAATCACATACATAAATATACATCCAAATTTCATAAGCACCACCTCCATGTATATTCATTATATTTTATGTAACAAATAATAATATAAATAATTAAAACTAACTATAATTAGTTAGTTTTTTTGATACTTTATCTAATATAAAATACATAATATAAGAAATAATACCTAATACAAATATACTACTAATAACTAAATCTAAATTAAATACCTGAGAACCATACATAATTAAATAACCAAGTCCAGCTTTAGATACTAATAATTCTCCCATAATAACACCAATTAAACTCATAGATATATTTATTTTTAAAGTACTAATAATATTAACTATATTACTAGGAATAACAACATATCTATATATATCAAATTTACTAGCATTAAAACTTCTAAGCATAGTTATATAATTCTTATCCACTGAAGTGAACCCAGTATAAATATTAATAATAGTAGCAAACAAATTGATAGTCAAAGCCATTACTATAATAGAATTAGTACTAGCACCTACCCATATTATTATTAATGGACCAAGTGCTACTTTAGGTAGTGAATTAATAATAGTGATATATGGATCAATCACCATAGAAAATATACTATACCTCCACATAATAGTAGAAATAATAATACCTAATATAGTAGCTAAACTAAAACTAATAAATACTTCATATAAAGTAACACTAATATGTTTAAATAAATCTTTATTATTAATTAAAGTATTAATAATTCTACTAGGAGAAGAGAATAAGAATGTATTAATAATACTTAGTCTAGCAAGTACTTCCCAAGTAATAAGAAATATACTTATAATTAGAATTCTAAAAGTAAATATAATTACCTTTTCTCTTTTGAGTTTTTTTAAATAATTAGTATGTTCTAAACTATATGTGCACATCTAAATCCCTCCATATCATTTCATAGTATTTAGAAAAATCTTTATCTTTTCTATTATTAATAGGAGTAGATTTATTATTAAGTTTGATATCATATATATTTTTAACTACACTAGGTCTTTTACTTAAAACAACAACTCTATCAGACATACTAATAGCTAAACTAATATCATGGGTTACCATTATTAAAGTCTTATTTTCCTTCTTTAAAATATTATATATATCTTCACTTATTATTAAAGAAGATTGATAGTCTAGTGCACTTGTTGCTTCATCAAGTAAAAGTATATCTGGTTTAACTGCAAGTGTTCTTATTAAAGCAACTCTTTGTCTCATTCCTCCAGATAAACTACTAGGATATTTATCTAAAAAATCCCCTAAACCATAAGTCTTTAATAAATTTATAACATATTCTTTATTTTCTTCAGTAAGTTTCCTAGTAACCTTTAATCCAATCAAAGCATTATCTAAAATAGTAAGATAGGGTAGTAAAGAATCACTCTGTAACATATAAGCAATACTTTTATTATTAACAGTAATACTTCCACTAGACTTATCTATTAAATTACTAAGTATAGAAAGAATTGTACTTTTACCACATCCACTAGGTCCTACTATAGAAATAAATTCTCCTTCATCTAAATCAAAACTAATATCATCCAAAGCTAATATTTCTTCTTTAGGAGTATGATAATATTTCTTTAAATTAGTAACTTCAAGTATTTTATTCATAAAACACCTCAAAGTATTCTATGAATAAAAAGAATAAATGTTAATATATTTACCCAAAAAAAAGAGTAGTTTAACTACTCTATAATATAATCATCTTCATTGTCGCCTTCAATCACTTTTAATAATTCAGCAATTTTATTTTCTTTTTCAATGATTTCAAATTTTAATTTTTTAATTTCTTCTTTAATTTGTTCAATAGAAATATCATTATTTTCCATGTACGCTTTGACCTCCTTCAAGTCTATTAATCTTTTCTTGAAGTTCATTTATTTGTGCTTGAAGTGATTCATCAAGAGAAACAAGGGTTTGAAGTTGAATTTTTAAAGTACTCAATTCAACACTGCCATCTAGTATAGGCTGTTTATCTTTTTTCTTTTTTTCAATATATTCTAAATAGTAATGAAATATTCCTCTATTAAAATATCTTGAATTCATACTATTAATTAACCATTCAATACTAAATTTATCACTTGCCTCTTTATTGTTTTTTGCAAGAAAATCCATAATATCTCTAACAGCATATAACTTATAACCACTATTCATAATTCCCATTTTTAGCATATCGCTATAACAAAGTTTACATCCAGTATAATCTGAATAGTATTCTTTTTCTAATAATACATCATATATTAAATCTTCTTTTAAATACTCATGTCTAAAAATATGAGCCATAGCCCAATATGATTCTCTTTTAGAATATTTAGGAAAATCACTTTCTTTGAAATTAATATAATCTTCGATTGTATAAATACCGATTGAATTAAGAATGCGTACTTTTGCAGTTCTACTTTCTGCAGATAACTTATCAAATAATACAGTATCATCTTCTAATCTTGTCTTAACATCCATATAAACACCCCACATATATAATTATAATACCATAATTAAATAAGAAGAGTGTATATTAGCATGTAAACATGTGTAAATATATGTAAAATGAATTCTATTATTTAATTTTATACATTAACTTACCATAAGGAACTTTCTTAGTAATTTCACCATAATCAATCATTATATCTTGTAAGTGATCAAAACTCTTTTTATTAAACTTAGTAGTTTTAGGCCATGTATCATTTTCTCTATATCTTTTAATAGCATCTTCTAATTCACTTACTTTAGAATCTGGAAATTGATTAATAATAGAAAGTGCTACATCTCTATCACTATTATTATGAACATAATCTAATCCTTTTTGAATAGCTTTATCAAAAGATTTAATTAAGTCTTTATGACTATTCAAATAACTCTTTCTAGCAGAGAAGGATGTATAAGGAACATTACCTCCAAGTTTACCTACACTTTCTACTACATAACCAAAACCTTCTTTTTCTACTTGTGAAGCAGTAGGTTCAAATAGAGTAACAAAGTCACCTTGACCTGAAATAAATGCTCCTCCCATAGCTGGGAATGCAATTGAAGTATCAATATCTAAATCATTTCTAGGGTCAATTCCATTTTGTTTTAAAGCATACTCAAAAGTCATCTCAGGCATTCCTCCAGCTCTACCTCCAATAACAGTTTTTCCTTTTAAATCAGATAACTTGAAGTTATCAATCTTTTCTCTAGATACTATAAAACTTCCATCTTTTTGAGTTAATTGTGCAAATGTCTTTAGATAATCTTTTTCTCCACCATTATAAACATAGATAGTAGCTTCACTTCCAGAAAAACCAATATCAGCATCTCCTGATAATACAGCCGCCGTAACTTTATCAGCACCACTAGTTAGAATTAAATTAATATCTATTCCAACTTCTTTAAAATAACCTTCTTCTATAGCTACATACATAGGTGCATAAAACACAGTATGAGCAACTTCAGCAAGAGTTACTTTCTCTAATTCTTTATTATTTTTCTTCACATTAAATAACATACTACAAGCAATAATAAACACTATTATCACACTAAATAAGTAAACAAATACCTTTTTTTTCATAAAATCTCCTTTTCCAAAGTATTATATGATAATAACTAAAAAGTGTTATATGACGTTATTTACTTGAAAAAAAATACGTTTTGTGTTATAATAATCGGCATTGAGGGAGATGTTTATATATGAAAAATATTATTAAACTAACAACATGTATAGTACTTGCAGTTATCGCCATCGTAGCATCTATTATTAATGTAAATGCTGCAGCAAATTCAATAGATATTGGAGCAGCACGTCCAGTATATAAAAAATTCATTGGTAATAGAGAATTTGCATATAAGGTTACTACTGATGGAAGATATGTATACTGTGTAGAAGAATCTAAAGCAAGAGTAAATAATGTAAAAGCAAATTTAGTATCTAACAGTAATAAGACTGATGGAGGAATTCTTTATATTTTAAAAAATGGATTCCCAGAAAAATCAATTACTGGAGATAATGATAAAGATTACTATATAACACAAACTGCTATATGGTGGTATTTAGATTCTACACAAGGAACTAGTAACTTAGGTAATGGTTTCAAAGTTACAGATTCAGATCCATATGATATGAGAAAACTTGTTAAGAACTTAGTTAATGAAGGTATAGCTCATAGATATGATAAAGTAGATGAATCACAACCAACATTAGCATTAACATCAGGTAGTTCAAATAGTATGACAGTAGAAAACAACTATTATGTATCAAATAGTATTAAAGCAACAAATGTATCAGGAATTACTGAATATACAGTAACAATAGATAATCCATTAAAAGATACAATTATTGTAAGAAGTAATGGTCAAGAATTTAATTATAATGGTGCTTTCAAAGTTGGAGTAAACGAATCATTTAAAATTAAAATTTTAGCATCATCAATAACTAAAGCAACAGCAATACAACTTACTGCTAAAGCAAATGGAAATACTATTTATAAAGCATATGAATATGCACCAACAAATACAAAAATGCAAAATGTAGTAATATTAGAAAAAACACCAACTAGTGTATCAACTTCAATTCAATTAACAATTCCAATAACTAAGTTGGCAATTAAAAAAATAGATGAAAATACAAATAAACCATTAGCAGGAGCAGTATTAGTATTAAAAAATGCTAATGGAAATGAAATAGCTAGATGGACATCTACAGTAAATGAACATATAATTGAAAACATCGCACCTGGTACATATACAGTAGAAGAAGTACAAGCACCTGTTGGATACAGATTAAACAAAACACCAGCTACTGTTAAAATAACAACAAACCAAAAAGTTTATTTAGTAATTATGAAAAATGCTCCTAAAAATGTAGTTATTAATATTAATAAACTAGATAATGAAACTAAAAAGACACTAGCAGGAGCAGTATTAGTAATTAAGAATTCTAGTGGTAAGATAATAGAAAGATTTGTAACAGATGAAAAAGCTCATGTAATCACTGATATTCCATATGGAACATATACAGTAGAAGAAGAAAGTGCACCATCTGGATATATTAAGAGTAATGAAAAAATTACTTTCACAGTAGATGATGATCATCAATCACATCAAATCACAATCACAAATACTAAAGAAACACCAGTACCTGATACAGGAACTGAGTCAATTATATTTGCCCTTATAGGTGTTATAATCCTTGGTATTGGATTAGACTTTATATTAAAAAATGCTAAAGCATAATAAGAAACAATCTCCTACAAAAGTAGCCTTTATAGCGGCACTAATAATAATCGTAGGAGGTTTCTTTCTTCTTTATGACTATATAGAATCTAAAAAAGTATTAGCTTATGATTATATATCTCATTATTACTATAATGGTAAAGAGTTAATAGAAATAGAAAAACTATATGAAATAAATGAAGAAGAAAATATAAGAGAAATTAAGAAAGAAGAAGAGGAAGGGCCAGTAACCGATGAATATATTGGTTACTTAATAATACCAAAGATAAATCTAACAAAGGGATTTGTTGATAAAAGATCTAGTGAAAATGATGTAGAAAAGAATATTTTAGTTATTAATGGATCTAATTATCCTGATGTAGAAAATGGTAACTTTATAATAGCTGGTCACTCAGGAACTGGTTGGAAAGCATTCTTTAACGAATTATATCAGTTAAGATTAGGTGATGAAGCACAAGTTACTTATAAAGGTAAGAAATACATCTATAATTTAGTAAACATATATACACAACCTAAAACAGGTACTGTAGCTATATATAGAAATTATGATGTACGAACATTAACTTTAATTACTTGTACTAACAACGATTCAACAACACAAACAATATACATCTTAGAACTAACAAGTATTGAAGAATAAAAATTAAAGAAGGGGGGAGTTAGGTATGAGTAAATTATCATTATTGGATAAATTATCATTGTTTATTGATGTTGCTAAAGATTCAGTATGGTCTGTACTTATATTATTATTCTTAATAGTATTAGTATACATATTCTCTGGTACTAATAAGAAAACAATGAAAAGAAATAAAATAATTTATATAGTATTTTCACTATTAATATTAATTATATTATTCATATGTTATTTACCATCAATTGGAAAAATATTTGATAATATGATGAATAACTTATTCATAGTAATATATTTCCCAAGCCTAGCTGTCTACTTTGCCGCAATAATAGTAACTTCTATTATTCTATGGATAAGTCTCTTTAATTATAAAACATCAGAAATAATAAAAAGATTAAACTTAGTAATATATTTAATAATTAACTATTTATTTGCATTATTACTATATACAATAAATGATAATAAATTAGATATATTTAATACTGAATCAATATATGGTAATAAACAAGCTACTGCTTTAATAGAATTAACTAGTATTATATTCGTAGTATGGATTATATTCTTAACAGTATATAAAATAGTATTAACTTATGTAAGAAGAGATTATAGACCAGAAGTTAAAAAAGTATTAGTAAAACAAGAAGTAAAGAAATTACCTGATAACTATTTAAATATAGAAGTACCTAATATGGTATATGGAAATATATCTAAACCTAAGAAAGAAGAAAAAAATTATTCATATACTAATGCTCCAAGTATGGTATATGGAAAAGTTTCTATAAAAAATGTAAAACCATACATAGAAATAGAAGCTCCAAAATTAGTATATGGATCTATTCCTAAGAAATATAGTATTAATAATAAGACTAAAACTTATGAAGATATGTTAACTCTAGAAGATTATAAATTATTATTAAAACTATTAAAAGAACAAAAATTAAAAGAAAAAAAAGAAGTAATAAAACCTAATTTTACAGAATTAGAAAATCTATTTAGAAGTATTAGATAATACTTCTTTTTTTTATATAAATTTTAAGTTATAATAAATAATGCAGGAAGTGATTATATATGTTAGAAGAATTAAATGATAGACAAAAAGAAGCAGTTTTATATAATGATGGACCTCTTCTTATACTAGCAGGAGCAGGTAGTGGTAAAACTAAAACATTAACTACTAAAATTGCTTATCTAATAGAACATGAACATATTAGTCCATATAGTATTTTAGCTATTACTTTTACTAATAAAGCAGCAAAAGAAATGAAAGATAGATTGTATTTAGCTATAGGAAATGATGTTAAGAAATTAACTGTATCAACATTCCATTCTTTTGGATTAAAACTATTAAGAGAAAACTATGAAAGATTAGGTTATGAAAAGAACTTTGTAATAATGGATTCAGATGATTCATTAACTGTAGTTAAAAAGATAATTAAAGATATGGGATATGATCCTAAGATATATAATCCTAAAGCTATTAGAAATAAAATAAGTAGTTGCAAAAATGAAATGATATCACCAACTATGTATGAACGTTACGCAGTAAGCGACTATGAAAAAACAATCCAACAAGTATATTCAAAGTATCAAGATAAATTAAAAAGAAATAACTCAGTAGACTTTGATGATTTATTATTACTTCCAATAGAATTATTTAAGAAAAATGAAGACCTTCTAGAGAAGTATCAAGATTTATATAGATATATTTTAATAGATGAGTACCAAGATACTAATGAAGCCCAATATATATTAACTAAATTATTAAGTGATAAGTATCGTAATATTACTTGTGTAGGAGATGATTCTCAAAGTATTTATAGTTTTCGTGGAGCTAATTATAAGAATATCTTAAACTTTGAAAAAGACTATAAAGATGCCAAAATAATATTATTAGAGGAAAACTATAGATCTACTTCAAATATCCTAGATGCTGCAAATAATGTAATTAAACATAATAAACAAAGAAAAGATAAAAATCTATGGACTAATAGAGGAGTAGGAGAAAAGATTAAATACTATAGAGCTTATGATGAAAAAGATGAAGCTAACTATGTAGTAAATAAAATAAATGAATTAGTTAATAAAGGAATAGAGTATAAAGATATAGCTGTTCTATATAGAACTAATGCCCAATCTCGTGTAATGGAAGAAGCCATGTTAAAAGAAAATCTTCCATATAGAGTAGTAGGTAGTTTCTATTTCTATTCTAGAAAAGAAATTAAAGATTTAATTGCTTATTTAAGATTAATTCATAACTCTAAAGATAATGTATCTTTACTTAGAGTAATAAATACTCCTAAAAGAGGTATTGGTTTAAAGACAATAGAAAATCTAACACAAATAGCTGATGATAATGAAATAAGTATTTATGAAGCTATAAGTAGTGGTAAAGAATTAGAATTTAAAAACTTAATAGAAAGATTAAAAGAAGTATCTGAAAATCTTACTCTAACAGAGTTAATTGATAAAGTTTTAGATGCTTCAGGTATGCGCCAAGAACTTGAAAGTGAAGATTCTTTAGAAGCAGAAGTAAGACTAGAAAACTTAGAAGAGTTTAAATCTATTACTAAAGCTTTTGAAGAACAAGAAGGATCTGTATCACTAGAAGAATTCTTATTAGAAATAAGTTTAGTAAGTGATGTAGAAGAATATAAAGATGATCCTAATAGAATAAGTTTAATGACAGTACATTCAGTTAAAGGTCTAGAATTTAACTATGTATTTGTAATAGGATTAGAAGAAGGAATCTTCCCACACATGAATTCATTAATGGAATCAAGTGATGTGGAGGAGGAGCGTCGCTTAATGTATGTAGCTATAACTAGAGCTAAAGATGATCTTCATCTTATTAATGCTCGTCGTAGAACATTATTCGGTAGAGAACAAATTAATCCTACAAGTAGATTCTTAAATGAAATACCAAAAGAACTTCTAGAAACAAATGCTAATGAAGAAGAAAAAGTTGTAAAAGAAAAAGTTGAAGTAGGAGAAATGTTTAGAGATGAAGATGTAGACTATCAAGTAGGAGATTATGTCTACCATGAAACATTTGGAACAGGTAAAGTAGTAGAAGTAACTAATACTTTAGTATCTGTAGCCTTTAAACATCCTCATGGTATAAAGAAATTAATGAAGAATCATAAGAAATTATCTAAAGTATAATTTCTTTTTTCTTTGCAAATAAAAAATATATATGTTAGACTTAAATTACAATTAGGAGGATTTATGAATAAAGATTTAACTTTAGTTATACTAGCAGGAGGTATGGGAAGCCGTTTTGGAGGTTTAAAACAAATTGAACCAATGGGACCAAATGGTGAATTTATAATTGATTATTCAATCTATGATGCTATTAAAGCAGGATTTAATAAAGTAGTATTCTTAATAAAAGAAGAGAACTTTCAAATATTTAAAGAAACAATAGGTACTCGTGTAGAACCACATATAAATGTAGAATATGCATTCCAAAAAATGGATAATGCACCAATATTCTATGATGAATTAAAAGGTAGAGAAAAACCACTAGGTACAGCTCATGCAATTCTATGTTGCAATGAAAAAGTAAATGAACCATTTATGATTATAAATGCAGATGACTTCTACGGAAGAGATGCATTCATAAAAGGAGCTGAATTCTTAAAAAGTATAAAAGAAGAAATGCCTCATAAATATGGTATGGTAGGGTATTTAGTAAAAAATACTATCACAGAAAATGGAACAGTAAAACGTGGAGTATGTGAAGTAAAAGATAATTATTTAACTAATATAGTAGAAAGTAAAGTAGGTAGAGTAGAAGATGGTTCTATACTAGCAGAACCATTAGATGAATCTATTGAATCATTCACAGTAAGAGATGATCAAACAGTATCTATGAATATGCTATTATTTGATACAAGTATCTTTACTAGAATAAATGATGGATTTATCCCGTTCTTAGAAGAGAATAAAGATAACTTAGAAAAATGTGAATACTTAATACCAGATGTACTATTTGATTCAATTAATGAAGGTTTTGCTACATGTGAAGTTATCCCAACTACATCTACATGGTATGGAGTAACATATAAAGAAGATGCTCCAGCTGTAAGAGAATCTATTAAAAAACTAGTAGATAATGGAGAATATCCAAATAACTTATGGGAAGATTAATCTTCCTTTTTTTATGTTATAATAAATAAAAGTAATTCTCATTTTATGTCCTCTAAATATAGAGAATAAAATTATATAATTTCTTTTAGAAAGGAGAAAGATTATGAATCAAGAAAAGATAGGTAAATTTATATCTAAATGTCGTAAAGATAAAAATATTACTCAAGAAGAACTCGCAGAAAAATTAAATGTATCTAATAAGAGTGTAAGTAGATGGGAAAATGGTAAGAATATGCCAGATTACTCTATATTAAATGATTTATGTAATATATTAGATATTAATATAAATGAACTATTAAGTGGAGAAAAAGATAATGAAGAGACTATAGAAAATCTTGATATGATTCTAAAAGAATATTATAAAATGAAGAAACAAAAAGAAAAATTAAAAAAGATAATTATTATAGGCACAGTACTCCTATCACAAATATTATTATTTGTTTTAACTATAGTAATACTAAATTATGAATATGATAATAGACTACACCAAACTACTAATCTAAAAGATTATAATGATGTAATAGGACCTAAAGCAAAAGGTATATATGAAAATAAATGGGATATGTCTGAAGAAATATTTCCTAAAAAACTAAATGGTAAAGTAGAATACTTTAAAATGTTATGTGATGATTTTTGGGATAAACAATTCTTATCTTATTTAGTAATTGATTATAATGAAGAAGATTATAATAAAGAAATAGAAAGATTAGAAAAACTAGGTATAGAAGAGTATAATTACTACGGAGTTACAGGTTTTACTAATTATAAATTAGTAGCTATGAATTCAGATCATTATAATGGATTTATTTATGCCTTAACTGATGGTAAAAGTAAAGTGATTTATGTAGAATTAATATTCTGTAATTATACAATGGATTTAGATTATGAAAATGAAATGCCTAAAGAATATCTACCAGATGGATTTAATGCAAAACAGAATAATCTATATGAAATAGAAATGATGAATAAGGGACATTAATCCCTTTTTGTTATGTTATAATAATTTTGGGTGGTAATATGAGTAACGTTGGAATATTAATGTTAATATTTGCTACATGTATTTTACTAGTAGGATTATATATGTTTACTGGTCATAAACTAGGAATAATTTCCTGGAAAGCAGCATTCAAAGGACTTACTAAAGAAGGTTGGAAGAATGTAGGAAAATGGACTATGATTAGTAGTTTGTTATTTTATTTGATTGGAATATTAGCTATAATTTTTAATTGGGAGTAGATGAAAATCTACTTTTTTTGTTAACTTAAAAATGGTATAATATATATAGATAGGTGATATTATGTTAGATAGAATGAATGAACTTATAGATATTATTAACGAGGCTGATTATAATTATCATACTTTAGATAATCCAACTATAACAGACCAAGAATATGATAAATATCTAAGAGAATTATTTGAAATAGAAGAAGCTCATCCAGAATGGGTTAGAGAAGACTCTCCAACTCAACACGCTGGTGGAAAGATTATAGAAGGATTTGAAAAAGTAGCTCATAAAATACCTATGATGTCCCTTTCAGATGTCTTTTCTGAATCAGAGTTAATAGCTTTCGATGAAAAAATTAAGAAAGAGGGAATTAACCCACAATATATGTGTGAATTGAAGATTGATGGTCTTTCTGTTTCACTTCTTTATGAAAAAGGAAAACTAGTAAGAGCTGCAACTCGTGGAGATGGAGTAGTAGGCGAAGATATTACTCATAATGTTAAAACTATTAAAGTAATACCACTAAAATTAAAAGAAAATGTAGATATAGAAGTTCGTGGAGAAATCTTCATGAATAAAAAAACTTTAGAAGAAATAAATGCAAAAAGAAAAGAAAATAATGAACCACTTCTACAAAACTGTCGTAATGCAGCAGCTGGTTCTATTAGACAATTAGATTCTAAGATAGCAGCATCTCGTAAACTAGATAACTTTATCTATCACTTACCTGATCCAGAAGATTATGGATTAACTACTCATAGCGATGCTATTGAATATATGCGAAAACTAGGATTTAAAATTAATCCTAATAATAGATTAGTAAATAATATAAATGAAGTATTAGAATTCATTGAAGAAAAAGGACAAATTAGAAGTTCTTTACCATATGATATAGATGGAGTAGTAGTAAAAGTAAATAGTATTGCAGAACAAAAAAAGTTAGGTTATACTGCTAAATACCCTAAATGGGCTACTGCTTATAAATTTCCTGCTGAAGAAGTGCTAACTAAATTAAAAGATATTATTTTCACAGTAGGAAGAACAGGACAAATTACACCTAATGCTGTACTAGAACCAGTTATAGTAGCCGGTTCTACTGTATCACGTGCTACTCTTCATAATGAAGATTATGTTAATGAAAAAGGTTTAAAAATAGGTGATATTGTTTCTATTAGAAAAGCAGGAGATGTAATACCTGAAGTAGTAGAAGCTAAAGTAGAAAGAAGAAAAGGTACTGAATTAGACTTTGTAATGATTAAAGAATGCCCTATGTGTAATACACCTTTAATTAAAAAAGAAGGACAAGTAGATTACTATTGTCCTAATGAAAAATGTCCTGCTAGACACATTGAAGGATTAATTCATTTCTCAAGTAGAGATGCTATGAATATAGATGGTCTAGGAGATAGAATAATGGAAGATTTCTATAACTTTGGTTTTATTAGAAATATAGTAGATATTTATAATTTAAAAAATCATGCTCAAGATCTTATAAGACTAGAAGGTTTTGGAGATAAATCAGTAAATAACTTACTAGAAGCAATAGAAGTATCTAAGCAAAACTCTTTAGAAAAACTAATATTTGCTTTAGGTATACCTCATGTAGGAGCTAAAACAGGTAAGATTCTAGCTCAAAACTTTAATACATTAGATAACTTAATAAACGCAAGTGAAGAAGACTTAATTAATATTCCAGATATAGGAGATATTATAGCTAAGAGTATTAAAGAATACTTCTCAAATGAAGAAAATATGGAAATTATAAATAAATTAAAAGAACTGGGTATTAATACAAATTATCTAGGAAAGAAAATAGAAAAGAATGATAACTTCTTTGGAAAGACTTTTGTTTTAACAGGAACACTTGAATTATTTACTCGTGATGAAGCTAAAGATATAATAGAATCACTAGGAGGAAAAACAGTAGATTCAGTATCTAAAAAAACTAGTGTTGTGATTGTCGGTTCTAATCCAGGAAGTAAATATACTAAAGCTCAAGAGTTAGGAATAACTATTTGGTCAGAAGAAGAATTTAAAGAAAAAATAAAGGACTAATACTAGTCCTTTTTATTTCTCTAATTTGATTAAAAAATATAGGTATGGTATAATATGTTTTACCTAGGAGATGAAATAATGACTAAAAATATTTGGAAAAGAATAATTAATTTAGTATTCACAATAATAATAATTATAATAGCTATGATTGTTATTGATTATGTAAGAGTAAATAGATTTGAATATACTCCGTTATTTGCAATAAAAACATTAGAATTAAAAGATGGTGGTACTAAAGAATACACAGGTCTAGGATATAAAGTAATAGATTATAATGAAATACAAGGTAGACGTGATATAGAAATAGGTTTATGGAATATGGAACGTAATTCAACACCTATAGAAATATCAGATGTAGATCTAGCAATAGAATTTACTAATGATGAAGGTAAAGCATTTACTAAGTACTATAAAAAATTCTTAAAAATAAAATCTACTGTACTAGAAACAAATGAAAAAGAAAATAAAATACTATTAAGATATACAGATGAAGATGGTAAATATA
>JAFZPS010000024.1 GCA_017550205.1 Bacilli bacterium
ATACATTAATAAAGCCATATTAATATATGTAGACATATTCTTATTAGTTAATCCACTAGTACAATGATATACTGGCTCTATTTTAACTTTATTAGATAATTGATCTAATTTAATATCACTAGCTGTAATTATATTTTTACCGTTATCAAGGTTACCTATAACTATAACATCAGTACCAACTCATAATTTACTTTTTAAGAAAGCTCTATTAAATATAGATACTCCTACTACTCCACTTTGAGTAACAAGACGGAAATTCATTTTATTTAATCCCGCTTTAAATCTCATAAGTATAGGCATACTTTCAATTTTACCGTCTATAATAATCTTTTCTCCATCATCTATACTAGATAATTCATCTCTTTTTAATACATCATATCTAAATGGATAATGAGTAACTAAATCTTCTACTGTATTTATATTAATTTTATTTAATAAAGAAAGGGATTTTGGTCCAATACCTTTAACATCTTTTAATTCTGGCATTATATCACTCCTTTTCTCGGTCTCCATGGCATATTATACCATATTTATTAAAAACTTCAAAGAAAAAAAGACTTATTTTTAAAAAGTTAATTTTTTTTCATTTTTTTGTTGACAAATTAATTCTTTTCGATTAGTATAAGAACTACCAATTCGGAATTAGGCGAATTGGTCGCTAGTATCACACTAGCCAACCCCTTTTTATTCTTTTTGGAAGCGGGCCTCAGGGGGTCTCGCTTCTTAGATAAAAAACGAAAGAGAACATGGCCGATGTTCTCTTTTTGTATATAAAAAAATAAGTAGTAAAAACTACTTATTAGAAGTTAACTTATCTAAACAGAACATAAAGAAATATCCGCAAAAATAAGCTATAATTAATCCTATCATAAATAATAATAAATTAGTTATTTGTAATTTGACTAAATAATATATAACTACTATTACAGCACAAACTACTCCTATTCCTATAAACCATTTTACTAAAGTACCTAGTAAAGGCATTACAGAAGAATCTTTTTCTTCATATTCATCTTCATAATCGTCATCAATATCTTGATATCTTGCATTATAACTCATATTCATCCCCCATTTGTAGGTCATATTATAACATATTTATTAAAATAAGTCAAAAAAAGAAGGATTATTCTCCTTCTTTTGTTTCTAATTCTTTATAGAATTGATAAGTAGCTTCAGCATCTTCTTTATTCTTAGCAAGTAGTTTTCCACCTTCTTTATTAAGTTTCTTTAAAGAATTATATCTATCTTCACCTAAAGTAAATTCTTCATATTTAGAGAAATCTGCATTACTATCTACTTTAAATTCTTTAGTAGTTGGATTATAGTGGAATATAGGGAAGTAACCAGAAGCGGTTGCTTCTTTTTCTTCATTAATTGAATTCTTCATTCCTTTTATAATTCCTTGAGCTATACATGGAGCATATGCGATTATAATACTTGGTCCATCATAACTTTCTGCTTCTTTCATAACTTTAATAGCTTGCATTGGATTAGCTCCAAGTGAAATTGTTCCAACATATACATGAGGGTAACTAAGTGCCATCTTAGCAAGATTTTTCTTAGATGTTTCTTTTCCACTAGCTGCAAACTTAGCTACAGCACCTGGTCTAGTTGATTTAGAAGCTTGTCCACCAGTATTTGAATATACTTCTGTATCAAGTACTAATATATTAACATTCTTCTTATTAGATAATACATGGTCTATTCCATTATATCCAATATCATAAGCCCATCCATCTCCACCAATCATCCATACTGATTTAGGCATTACAAAGTCTTTTAATTTCTTTAATCTATCAATCTTAGTATCATCAATTACTTCAAGTAATGCCTTAGCTGTATCTTCATTTATTTCATTTACATAAGCTTTATAAATATCTTTTTCACTTCTTTTAACTTTATCTATATTATTTTTAATTAGAGTAACTATTTGATTCTTTATAGTTTCATCTGCTACTTTCATACCAAATCCAAATTCAGCATTATCTTCAAATAATGAATTAGCCCATGGAATACTATATGGCATAGATGGCATACTAGCACCATAAATAGAAGAACATCCTGTAGCATTAGCTACTATCATTCTATCTCCAAATAATTGAGTTAAAAGTTTTAAGTAAGGTGTTTCTCCACAACCAGCACAAGCTCCTGGAAATTCAAATTTAGGTTTAACAAATTGACTACCCTTAACTGTATTAGTTGGCATTACATCTTTCTTTTCTTTTACTTCATTAAATAAATATTTATACTCTTCATCACGTTTGTCTTTTAAAAGTTCTTCTTTCATCTTCATTACTAGTGCTTTAGCACCATTCTTACCTGGACAAACTTCTGAACATAACCCACAACCTGTACAGTCAGGTAAACTAACACCTACTGTGAATTTTAAATCTTTATCTTTTATCTTAGCATCTACTAAATGACGTGTTACTGACTCTGGTGCATCAATTTCTTCTTTTTCATCTAATAGGAATGGTCTTACTACACCATGTGGACATACTAAACTACATAAGTTACAGTTAATACAGTTCTCACTATCATAGCAAGGAGCCATATCACTACTATCTCTCTTATCTAATTTAGAAGTGCCTGCTTCCATTTCACCATTAGTCATTTTAATAAAACTACTAACAGGTAAGCTATCTCCTTCCATAGAATCTATTACTTCAAACAAACTCTTCTTAGGAGTAATCTCATTATCATAATCTACATATGGTAATTTTACAGGTATTAAACACTCTAATGAAGAATCAATAGCTTTAACATTCTTCTCTACAATATTTCCACCTTTATTACCAAACTTAGTAGTAAGATTTTCTTTTATTTTTGTAACTGCAAAACTAAAGTCTACTATCTTACCTAATTTAAATATAATAGTTTCCATAATAGTACTAATCTTACCAGGAAGACCAGCATCCTTAGCAATCTTATTTGCATCTAGTATAAACATCTTAACATGTCTAGATTGAAGTATCTTTTTATCATGACTACTCATCATAGCAAGCACTTCATCTGGATTCTTACTAGTATTTAAAATAAATACTCCTTTATCAACTATCTTCTCTAACATCTTAAGTCTTTTTAAATAACTATCTTTAGTACAAACTACTATACTAGCTTTTTCTACATAATATGTACTAGTAATAGGTTCTTTCCCAAATCTTAAATTAGATAAAGTAATTCCACCACTCTTCTTAGAATCATATTGGAAATAACCTTGTACATAAGCATTTGTGTATGTTCCTGTAATCTTCATAATATCTTTAGAAGCAGATACCATACCATCACTACCATAACCATATATTAAGAATTCAGCATTACTTGAAGGTATCATAAACTTAGGATCATAATTAATACTTAAATTAGTAATATCATCATTAATACCTACAGTAAAGTTAGTATGAGACTCTCTTGTATCCATAAAATCAAATACACCTTTAATCATAGCTGGAGTAGTATTCTTAGAAGAAAGACCATACCTACCACCTATAACATTAACTCTAGCATCAACATTCTTAATAGTTTGAACTACATCTAAGTATAAAGGTTCTCCTGCACTACCTGGTTCTTTAGTTCTATCAAGTACTGCAATT
This sequence comes from Bacilli bacterium, assembly GCA_017550205.1. The sequence continues at coordinate 3,594 of JAFZPS010000024.1, forward strand.
TTCTTAATAGTTTTAGGTAATTCTTTTAAGAAGTATTTAGCACTAAATGGTCTATATAAATGTACTTCTATTACACCTACATTTTCTTTTTTAACTTTCCATAAGTACTCTACAGTTTCTCTTATAGTTTCACATACACTACCCATAGCTACAATAACTTTAGTAGCATTAGGACTACCATAATAATTAAATGGCTTATAATCTTTTCCAGTTAATTTATTAATTTCACTCATATAGTTATTAACTATATCAGGTAATTTATCATAATATTCATTTCTAACTTCAGTAGCTTGGAAATAAATATCTTCATTTTGTGCAGTACCTCTAATACTTGGTTTATTAGGATTCATTGCTTTAGATCTAAATTCATTTAAACTTTTTTCATCAATTAATTTTTTTAACTTATCTGTATCAATTAATTCTACTTTTTGAAGTTCATGACTAGTTCTAAATCCATCAAAGAAATTAACAAATGGAACTTTTCCTTTAATAGCACTTAAATGTGCTACTCCTGTTAAATCCATAACTTGTTGAACAGATGAAGAAGAAAGCATTGCAAAACCTGTTTGTCTAACAGCATATATATCTTGATGATCTCCAAATATAGATAACGCATGTGTAGCTAAACTTCTTGCTGCTACATTAATTACACAAGGTAATTGTTCTCCTGCTATTTTATACATATTAGGAATCATTAATAATAATCCTTGACTTGCAGTATATGTAGTAGTAAGTGCTCCTGCTTGTAGTGAACCATGTACCATACCAGCAGCACCTGCTTCACTTTCCATTTCTACTACTTTTACAGGTGTATCAAAATAGTTAAGTTTCCCCTCACTACTCCATTTATCAGTTAATTCTGCCATTGGACTAGCTGGTGTAATTGGATATATTCCAGCTACTTCAGTAAAGTTATATGAAACATAACTTGCTGCTTCATTACCATCCATTATTTTCATCATAAACATCAATCCTTCCATTATATAAATTATATAACAAATCTACTAAAAATAAAAGAATAAAAAAAGAACTAGCGTACACTAGCTCTATAATAGCATTCTTCAGTTTTTTCTGAATCATATGAGAATCTTTCTCTATCTCTTGCATATAATCTAAGTCCTTCAGCTACTTTAGGATCTTCTTTACTAAGCATTTCCTCTATTTCAGCAGTCATCAATGGATGAATAACTACATGTTCTCCCAAATGATAAGTATCACATGTTAATTCTTGTAATCCATGCCTTTGATCAATTAGTTTTTTACCTCTAAATTCTTCTCCTGTATCTTTATTTTCAAAAACAACATTAGCTACATCCAATTTTTCTCTTCTTATCATTAATCTTTGTCTATAATATTGACCATTATGGAAAGACATACGCGCGCCATCAACAAGAACACCATAATTAAGTTCTCTAACATTACCATTAATTTTATGTCGTGCAAAAGATTGTGATTCATATGTTTCTTGCACACCATATTTATCATACACTTTTTTATTGGCACCATTCCATATATTACATTGATAAGATTGACAATCATTATTATCAGCACCTCCGTAATATGACGTTGTTTCTATTCTCCCATATGAATCCATCACAGATCCTACACTAATAGCAGATTTTTCTTCTCTTTTTTGACCATTACTATAATCATATGTTTCTTTTACTCGTCTACACCATAATTCATTTTTACTAGTAGCCATTCTAAACTCATATTTTGAATTAGTAACTTGATTATTCCAACTAAAAGTAATAGTTCCATCTTCTTCTTTTCTATAATATGTATTATTTAATCCATCATACATATTCATTTGTAGTATTAATGATTTTATTTCAGATAACACTTTATTATATGCAGGATTTTCCTTAAATTTAGGATCTAATCCCATATCCATAACTATCTGATCTAAATTATCATATAAATATTGAATATTTCCCATATATTACACCTCTATTATAATTATACCAACAAATACAAATAAAAAAAGTAATATTAATGATTTTAATATTACTTTACACTTTACTTATAATTACTTTTTACTGGTGCCTTTGCTGGTTTATTTTGTGCATTAGTAACAATCCAAGCATTAGATACTGTTCTTCCACCATATTCTCCACCAGCACTAGGTATATTCCAAAGTTTACCTTCAATAGACATAGTAGATGATGCACCACCATCTAAATTAGCAGCATTATAAGCTTTATATCTTAATAAGATATCAATAACATCATTCATTGATGCACCAGTACTATAACCTGGTAATCTTCCTTCAATAATTAAGATTAAAACAACACCATCTTTTCTTTGAGCAATTATACTACGTGGAGCAATTCCCCAACCTCCATCACCATGGATTTTAGCAGTTTTACCATTAATTATTAAGAAAGGTCCAAAGTCTACAGCATCAACCATTCCAGCAGCAATAGCTTCTTGTGGGTTCTTATCAGTTAACCACATTTTATGTTCATTAGTAAATCCAATTAATCCTCCAGAACCACCAGAGTGATTCCATACTAATTCACCATCTTTAATTATTGCTCCATAAGGTATAGAACCATTTCCCCAACCATCTAAGTCTTCGAAACCTCCTCCATTAATACCTACTAAACCACCATTTTGTTTTACTAAGTTATTAACAGATTGTCCACCTCTACCTAAATATTTAGATACAGCTAAATCTATATCACTAGGATCATATACCCCAATTAACCATCCTTTATAACCAGGTTCGATTATCCTAATAGTTTTATAAACATCATTACCTTCATCTTTAGTAAATAATTCTTTTTCATACTTATTTGTATAATGTTTCTTTTCACTTATTTTACCTATAACAATCTCATCTAAGTTAACTTCTTCTGTGTTCTTTTCTATATAGTTTTCACTCATTATCTTCCATACTTCATCTTCATCATATAAAGTATAAGCTAAATATTTATGAGATTTAGTAGTCATAGCTGTAGGTATCCAAAATGCTTTAAACTTAGAAGTATTAATAACTACTAATCCAGCTATAACTAAAAGATCCATTAAGAAAATAAGAATTGTTATTAAACCTACACCTTTAAATTTAACTTTTGGTTTCTTAATTTTTAATTTTTTCTTAATATGTTTCATTATATCACTCCACTTTATAAGGATTATCTAGAGTACCTTCCCCATTTTTAATACTATTCTTATTAATACATACAACAGGTACTATATGTTTAACATCTCTAACATCTGCTTCTTCTAATAAACCACTTGCATATTTATTATATTCCATACTACCAACTTCACTAGTTAAATTAATATGGAAATAATCATCTAAACTATTATTTGAAACATAATCAAATATATTCAATAAACCTACTTTAGCATTTACTGTCCTATTATATATATTTGCATAATTATATCCTGCATCAACACTAATTTCTCCAGTATAGAAAACACAATCAGTTAATACCCCATTATATGGTAAAGAATTAACATAACTATTATTTAAATAATTACCAATATTAGATCTTTCCCAAATATCATATATACTATTATAACTACTATAATTACGTACTACTTCTGCTCCACCAGCTACTAAGTATCCATTTAAGTATAATCTAAAATTATCACCTTCAACACTAGATACTTTCCATATATCTTCACCTAGTTTTACATATGAATCTACATAATTTGTACCTTCACTCTTAATTACATATGGATCATCTTTAGTACCACTACCACTAACTACTTCTGTATTCTTCTTTAATGTAATAACTGGTCTAATACCATATCCTGCAGTTGAATCAGTACTTTGAATACTACCATCTTCTTCAACATAAAGATTTTCAAATTCATCTGTTAAACCTAATAAGAAGAACATTTTACCATTATTTAAATAACTACTCTTACCATTAGCTAATGTATAATCTTTTACTGTTAAAATAGTTACATAATCACTTTCTTTTTTAACTTCTTCTTCTTTTTCTTCTACTTCTTC
>JAFZPS010000002.1 GCA_017550205.1 Bacilli bacterium
AGGAATTAAACTTAATAATTCATTATATAAGTAATAAGAATGACCATAAGTATTACTAATTTCATTCATAATATATATAATAGATGCCTTTACTCTAATTAAAGAATCTTTATCTATTCCCATATTTAAAGCAATCATATCTATCTTTTTAAAACTAATATCGTTTATATCATAAATAATTTGATATATATATGTCTCTATAATATCTTTTACTTTATTCTTATAAGTATTATAAATAATCATAGAATCCCTAGTATTAAATCCTAAATCACTTAAATACATAATTACTTCATAACTAGATTCATATTCTTTTAATTTACTATGAAGTATATTAATATCTTTTTCTGTTATTTTAGGAATAAGTACTAAATTACTAGGATTATTAAGAATAATACTTAATGTATCTTTACCTAAAGTATCTACTATAGCTTTAGCTTTCTTTTCTCCAATACCTTTAAATAAACCACTAGTAAGAAATTCTATTATAGAATCTTTTTCCTCTGGTTTACATCTTTCATAAGAATCTACTCTAAATTGTTCTCCATACTTTTCATGATTAACTAATTCTCCGTAAAATATATATGTATCTATATTATTAAGTTCATGAAAGTAACCAGTAAAAGTAATACTTCTACCTATATAATCGGATAAGTTTTCACTATCAGTATCACTCACTTTAAAAATACCGATAACATAACCGGTATTATTTTCATAAATACTTTTAGAATAACTTCCTTTTATATACATATTATTCTCCTATTACATATGGATATTCTATATCCTTAATTACTACTTTAACTATTTCATTATGAGGTAATTCTCTATTTATTTTAACATATAAATAGTTGCCTGTATGACCATAACTATAACCATCTTTATATTCTTCAACAAGTACTTCTACTTCACTACCAATAAATTTCTTCATATAATTAATTTCTAATTCTTTAGAAACTTCTATTAAACGTCTACTTCTTTCTTTCTTTTCATGTTCATCTATCTTATTTTCCATTCTAGATGAAGCGGTACCACGTCTTTCACTATATGGGAATACATGTAGTTTAGAAAAACCAATTTTCTTACATGTATCTATTGTAGTTTGAAATAATTTCTCTGTTTCACCAGGAAAACCTACAATAACATCAGTACTAATAGCAATATCTGGTCTAATACTACGAATTTCACTAATCTTATCAAAGAAAAAGTCCAAATCATATTTTCTATTCATAGCCTTTAATATCTCATTAGAACCAGCTTGTATAGGTATATGTAAGTGATCTACTAATACTTTACTTTTTTCTAGTACATCTAAAACTTTTTCATTTAATTCAGTAGTCTCAATTGATGAAATTCTAAGTCTTTCAAGACCATTAATATTAACTAATTTATTTAATAAATCAGCAAAATCAGTATCTAGATCTACCCCATAACTACCAGTATGAATTCCTGTAAGAACTATTTCTTTATAACCATTATTTACTAACATCTTAACTTCTTCTATTACTTTGTTTTCTTCTTTACTTCTACATTTTCCTCTTACAAAAGGAATAATACAGTAACTACAAAAGTTATCACAACCATCTTGTATCTTAACAAAAGCTCTAGTTCTACCAGGAAAATTATTTATATACATATCTTCAAATTCTTTTAATCTTCCAGTATATTGTAATCTTAATTCTTCTTTATTATTAAAATACTCATCTAATAATTCAACTATCTTAGATTTATCTTTATTACCAACAATTATATCTAAACCATCTATTTTTATATCAGGATTAGCCGCAATAAAACAACCCATAGCCACAACACATGCATTAGGATTACGTCTTATAGCTTGTCTAATCATCTTTCTTGATTTACTATCACTATTATTAGTAACAGTACAAGTATTTATAATATAAACATCACAAGAATCACTAAAATCTTTAATATCGTAACCTGCTTTTTTAAGTTCATTAATTACATATTCAGATTCATAAGTATTAACTTTACAACCTAAACTAAGTACACCAACTGATTTCATGTAATCACCTCAATACGCCTATAAATTATACCATAAAATAAAAAAAGTGACAACGTCACTTAATCTAATTTACTTTGTAATTCTTTTAAAGTCATTAAGAATTCATTAGTCTTTTTAATCTCAGCATCTAATTTTTCATAATTAGCAGTATTTTCAAGTTCTAATTCATTAACACTTTCATTTTTCTCTATACCATATACTGGAGATATAATTGGACTACTCTTAAATCTTTTAATTTCAGGTTCTACTACAGTATTATTATTCTCTATATTAATATCTTCTACTTCTTCTTCATTTACTACTGTAGATATTTCAAATGGTGCAGTAATAGGAGCTGCTTCTCTACCAGCAATAACTTCTAGATCACTTATACTAATAGGTTCATTACCTTCATCTTTATATTGAGTTAATTCATTAGCTTCATATAATTCTTTACTCTTTTTAACTAACTCTTCTAAACTAATAATTGCATTCTCTTCTTGTTCAATTTCATAATCAGTTAAAGCACAATTATCTACTACTTTTTCTACTTGTTCTTCTTGTTGTTTTAATTCTTCTGTAATCTTATGTAATTCTTCTCTTGCAACATCAGCATCTGGTTCAATAGTAGTATACTCTAATTCTTCTTCTGGTTCTAATATTTCTATTTCTTCTTTTTCAGTATTTAATTCTTTTTGAACTTCAGTACTGATTTCCATAATTATACTTCTTATATCTTCATCACTTGGTGAAGTAACTTCACTTATTTCCATACTAGGTTCAATAACTTCTTGAATAGGTTCAATAACTGGTTCTTCTACTTGAGAAACAACTTGTAATACAGGTTCTGATACCTCTTCTTCTGGAACTATTTCTACTTCTTCTTTAATTTGTTCAACTAGTTTATTTAACTCTTTTGTATTATGTCTTTTTCTTCCTCTATCATTATATTTTTCTACTAAATAAATAACAAAACATAAAAGACACGCTACTGCTGCAATGATATAGACAACAATAATTTCCTTTGATGTTAAAAATTCTACTATATCCATTTTGTACACCTCCATTATAGTTTATCATAACTAATAAATTTAGGCTCATTAAAATAAGACTTTATTTACTAATTGACAAATCTTTTTACAAACTTTTATATATGTTCGAGTTATCATTGAGGATAATACTCTTACCAAAATCAATATATCATATTTTTAGTTATAATGTATAGTATTTTCTAATAAAATTTACTATGAAAAATAAGTTTATAAAATCTACAATAATTTTGTTAATTGGAGGTCTACTTACTAAGGTATTAGGAATGACTATTAAAATAATAATGGCTAGATTAATTGATACTAAAACACTAGGTATGTATATGTTAATATTACCAACATTTACTCTATTAATTAGTCTAAGTAGTTTTTCTTTTCCATTAGCATTATCTAAATTAATTGGAGAAAATAATAGAAATAATAAAAGATTAGTATTTTCTAGTTTACCAGTCTTAATAATAATAAACATAATACTTATAATTTTAATAGTATTATTATCCCCTATTATTAGTAATAAACTACTTCATAATAAAGATGTATATATAAGCATATTATCTATGTCTTTAGTAATACCTTTTACTTCTATATCTAGTATATGTAGAAGTTATTTCTTCGGTAAGCAACAAATGTTTCCTCATGTATTATCTAATATTATAGAAGACTTAGTACGATTAATAATAATAGTTATTGGGATACAATTAATTAAACCATATGGTTCAAAATATATAGTATGTTTTCTAATACTAATAAATATTATTAGTGAAATTATATCTACATTAGTTTTAATAATCTTTTTACCAAAAAATATAAAAATAAAAAAAGAAGATTTATATCCAAATAAATCATATATAAAAGATAGTTTAAAAATATGCATACCTAGTATTACAAGTAAACTTATAGGTAGTATTGGATTCTTCTTAGAACCAATTATACTTACAAATATATTATTAAATAAATATTCACTAAATTATATTACTACTGAATATGGAATAATATCAGGGTATGTAATACCTTTAATACTTTTACCATCTTTCTTTACTCTAGCCCTATCTCAATCATTACTTCCTAGTATTTCAAATGATAGTATTCATAATAATACTAAATCAATAAAAAAGAAAATATCTTATACAATACTTATATCACTAATACTTGGTATTCCTATAACATTATTATTACTAATTAAAGGAGATTTTCTATTAAAAACAATATATCATACCAATAAAGGTTTTAATTATATAAGAATTCTTTCACCTATATGTTTACTCCAATATATTCAAGCACCCCTATCCTATACATTAGATGCTTTAGGTAAAAGTAAAACAAACTTAATATCTACAATAATTGCTACTATAACAAGAACTATTTCATTAATAATATTTTCTAAATTAGGTATCTATTCTTTAATAATATCTATTAGTTTAAATATAATAGTTACTACTTTATATCAAATAAAAAAAGTAAGATACTATCTTACTTTTTAATTATAAATATATAATTCATGTTGAGCTCTAGTACAAGCTACATATAATAGATTTCTTTCATTATTTTTATAAGAATTATCTCTATTATTATAAACTATTACACTATCAAACTCTAACCCCTTAGAAACATATGCTGGCATAATAACTAAGTCTTTATGAAAACTCTTAGTATTATGATCTACTAAACTTATTTCTAAAGAATCTTTTACTAAGTCATATAAACCTTCTGCTTCTTTCATATCTTTAGTAATTAAAGCTACACTTTTATATTCACTTTTTAATTTACTAATATCTTCAATTAAACTATTCCTTATATCTTCTACACCTTTTCTAATAATAACTGGTTTATTTAATGTTTTTCTAATCGCATTAACATGGTTTAAACCAAGTATCTTATTAGTATAATTAATTATCTCAGGAGAAGATCTATAAGTCTTTAATAATTCTATATATTTAGTATCTCCTCTAAATAAATTAGCTAAATCTTCTAAAGAATCATAATGATAATATGGATTAATATTTTGATTAATATCTCCTAATATAGTAAAATCTGCTTTTCTAAATATTTCATTAATAATAATATATTGAAGTCTATTATAATCTTGTGCTTCATCTATAACTACTTGTTTTATATTACCTTCATATATAAATCCTTCAAGTCTACCCTTTAAATAAGCAAATACCAAAGCATCTTCATAATTAACACTATCAGTATATATAAACTTATTAATAGTTTTATCATCTAATTTAAATCTACAATACTCAGACAAATAAAACTCTTTCATTATATCTTTTAAATCATGTTTAAAATTACTATTCTCATACATTAATTTTAAATATGTAGCTTTCTTCTTATTACTACCTTTATAATTATTAGAACTTAATTTAGCAGCCATCTCTTCCATTCTTTCAAATAAAGGTAATCTATCATACTTATCATGTAACATATAATTTAAATCATCTTTTACTATATAATACTTTTCGCTTTCATTAAATGAATTAATAAATTCACAATTACTTACATAGTCCTCTATAAAAGCATCTAAATCATCTATAATTCTATCACTTTGCTTATAAAGAACTAATTCTGGATTAATCTCATTATAAGAATAAAATCTAGATACAAAATCAGTGAAATCTTCTACATGATTATATTCAGTAATAAAATTCTCTAAGTAATCAGCAAAAGTAGTTTGAAGTGTATTAGCTTCTCCTAAAGAAGGTAATACTTCTGATATATAATCAGTAAATATATTATTAGGAGAAAAGATTAATACATTATTACTATTTAAATTATCTAATCTATATAATAAAAATGCTATTCTATGAAGTGCTACAGTAGTCTTACCACTACCAGCAATTCCTTGTACTATTAAATTATTATCTTCTAGATTTCTAATAACTTTATTTTGTTCTTGTTGAATAGTATTAACTACATTCTTCATCTTATCACTACTCTCAGTAGCTAATACTTCTTGTAGTACTTCATCATCTATATTTAATGAATTATCAAATACACCAAGTAATTTTCTATTTTCTATTTTATATTGTCTTTTTCTTTTTAATTCACCAGTATAGACTCCTCCAGGAGCACTATAACTACAAGGACCAGTTTCATAATCATAAAATAAACTACATATTGGACTCCTCCAATCATATAGAATATTATTAGAATTCTTATCTTTTAAATAAGTTAAAGACATATATATATTATATAAAGTATTATCTTTATCATCTTTAAATACAATAGAAGCAAAATAAGGTTTATTTTTAATCATTCTTAATCTTCTTAAATAATCTTGTTTTCTAAAGAATTTATCTGCTTCTAATGCAGTAGCAGCTTTTACTTGAGTCATTTCCCCTTCATCAAAACTATTAGAATCAGACCACATCATTTTCTTAAACTCAATTAAATCTTCTTCCCCTACTTTAACATCATCTGCTAAAGAATTATAAGTTTCATCAAATAAAGAAATTACTTTCTCTAATATTTTCTCTTCTTTTTTATATTCTTCATTAGTAATTGCCATAAAAAACCACCTTAGACTATATAAATATAACACAAACAAAAAAATGTTTCTATAAAGAAACATTAACTTTACACTTAAAATATAGTAGTTAATAAACCAATTAGTATAAATAATACTATCAGTATTATAGATAACTTAGTAATTTTAATTTTCTTAAGATTTTTAAAATCAAAATCTTTATCTTTATAATCCTTTACTTCTACTATATTTAAAAATATACTTTTCTTTTTAGTTAGATCTTCACTAGAAATAACTACAAATTCATCAGGATTACCACTTTCACTATAAGTAAAATCTTTAGGTAATCTTAAAAAATAGAAAAACATAGCTAAATCCATAGAAGCACCACTTATATTAACTATTGAAAGTATTATTAATAATGGAATATTAAATATAACTCCAATAATATATGTAATTATACCAATAACCATAAAAGGCATTTGAAGAGATATTAATATATTATTCTTAGTTAATTTTTGATATGCCATAGCATAAAATATACCCTTTTCAAGTTCTATTCCATAAGTAATATTACTACGTTTAGTACCTCCAATGAAATAACCTACTCCATGTAATAATTCATGTAACATCAAATAACCAATCATTGAAATAAATAATATTAAATAATTAGTATTTTTAGTAAATAACTCAATATTTAAGAAACTAGTTAATACATAACATAGTATTAGAATAGCAATACATAATATATTAGCAGTTACTAAATTCATTTTATATACATATGTCTTTTTATTTGTTGAACTCACTTATAACACCTCTAAATTCATCTTGTATTTCTTTTAATCTTTCTTCACTTGTAGCTTCAAATCTAGCAGTAATATTAGGACCAGTATTAGAACATCTTACAAGTGCCCATCCATCAGGAAAATTAACTCTAACACCATCTATATCTATAAAAGAATAACCTTTACTAATAACATATTCTTTTATCTTATCTACTACTTTAAATTTAATATTATCATCTGAATGATATTTTTCTTCCTCAAGAGAATAATAAGTATTTATACCTTCTAATAATTCTTCAATAGATTTATCAGTATTAGAAAGTATTTCCAATAGTCTTAGTCCAGCATACATTCCACTATCAAATCCAGGCCATCTATCTCTAAAATAAACATGTCCACTTAATTCACCACCAAAAGGCAAATTATCTTCTCTCACCTTTGCTTTAGTATAAGAATTACCTGTTCTATAGCAAATACCAACTCCACCTAATTTTTCTATTTCATCACTTAAACTTTTAGAACATTTAACATCATATAAGAATGTTTTATTACTAACTTTATTAATAATATCTCTAATAATTATAATCATATAAATATCAGTAGGAATAAACTTACCTGTATTAGTAATAACACCTAGTCTATCTCCATCACCATCAAAACTTATACCTACATCTGCCCCTACTTCTAATACTTTATTTTTTAATTGAGTAAGATTATCTTCAATACAAGGATCAGGATGATGATTAGGAAATGTTCCATCAGACTCTTCATTTATAATTATTAAATCCATTGGATATAATTCATATAGTTTTCTAACAAAATTAGAACAAGCTCCATTAGCAGGATCAACTACTACTTTTAATTTTCTACTACCAAAATTTAAATTAGACTTATATAATTCTACATAATCTGGAAATATATCATATCTTTCAATATTTCCAACTCCATAAATAAAATTACCTTCTTTTAATTCATCATAAAAATCTTGTATTTCTTGACCCTTACAATTACCATTCTCATCAAAAGCAAATTTAAATCCATTATCATCTTTAGGATTATGTGATGCAGTAACCATAACACCACTAGGAATTCCTAATTTAATACATGCATAATAATACATTGGAGTAGTACATAAATCTAATCCAACTACATCACAACCTGTACTTAAAATACCTTTGATTAAAGCTATATATAATGAAGGAGAACTAAGTCTATTATCATGACCAACTACACATTTTTTAAAACCAAGTTTTTGAATATGAGTACCAAAACCTAATCCAAATGTATAAGCAGTATTCTCATCCAAATTATCAGGATATACACCTCTAACATCATAACCCCTAAAAATATTTCTATCTATATCCTGTTTATATCTATAATCTAAATTCATAATATCACCCTATTTATCTTTATCTTTTATTTTAACTAATCTCATAGTTTTACTCATTTGTTCATCCATAAACTCTCTAAATTTCATTATATTAGCATTAAGTTTAATATGAGGATAAGCTCTAAATAATCTCTTATAGAATACTCTATATTTACTTAAAGTATCAGCTACTTGTTCTTTAATAACATCAGTAGCATCTTGATTCAAATATTTCTTAGTATCTATTTTTAATTTAGATATAGTAAATGTCGAAATAATAGTGTCAATTATTATAATACCTGCAAATATCCATCCTACAATAATAATAGTATTATGACCAAGAGATAATAAGAAACTATCTAATAAAGGATGAAAATACTTAACTATAATTACTCCACCAATACCAAATAAAAATCCATTTCTTAAACAAATTCTACCATTAATATTAAACTTATCTTTAGAATAATCCCACCATCTTAATTTAAATATTAATTCCATTAATAAACTAACAAAGTACTCAACAGCACTACATAAAAAACCACTAAGTATAAATAATACGATGACATCATTTTTATACTTACTTAAAAGAGTTACCATTAACAAAGCCCCAAATCCAAATACTGGTATATATGGTCCTAATAAATAACCACGAGACATAGTAAATTTCTTAGTAATTATAATACATGAAGTAACCTCAATGATATATCCTATTATTGAATAAATAAAGAATATTAAAAATAAATACATTAATAAATACATATCATCACCTATTATCTAATATTATTATATTATATTTTTTAATACAAGAAAAGAAAAAAATAGGATAATTACCCTATTATAAATTTAAGTAATCCAAATGAAATAGCCATCATAATAACACTTGCCATAAGTATACCTATCATAGCAGCTATAAAAGCTTTTTTCCTATTCATCTCTAAACAAGCAGCTATTAAACATCCTGTCCAAGCACCAGTACCTGGTAAAGGAATACCCACAAATAATACTAATCCCCAGAATCCATACTTTTCAATAGTACCTTTATGTTTATCTACTTTCTTATCTAACCACTTAGCAATTCCTTTAAAATGTTTACTATTTCTCATACAATCAAGTATCCAAGTAATTAACCATAATATAAATGGAACTGGAATTATATTACCAATTATACATATTATATAACTCTTAATTGGAGATAAACCAAGTATAGAAGCCGCAAGTAATCCACCTCTAAGCTCAAGTATTGGCATTAAAGAAATAATAAATACTGCTATTTCTCTACCAAATCTAAATCCATTAAGTCCACTAAATAGTGAAAGTAACCATCCTACTATATTTTCCATATTCATTTCCTACACTTTCTAATAAATTATATCATAGTCAAAAGTATAACTTCAACTTAATGTTATTATCTAGACAAAAAAAGACATCTAATGATGTCTATACTAATTCATTAATAATTTTATCTAATTCATCTTTTTCTTCTTGAGTTGTTTGATTTATTTCTTGTTCTTTATTAAACCAAGCAGGTAATTTTTCTTCTTTAGCCTTCTTAGTAACATTCTTTTCTTCTTTCTTATGAATTACTTTATTAAGTTCTTTATGTTTCTTTTCAGTAAATCTCATTGCTTCCTCTACTGTTTCTATATTAAGTCTTTTCCATTGACCAGCTAATGTTTCTACATAATTTTTATTTAATTGTTCATTATTTACTTTTAATACATAACTAATTAAAACATTAACTACTCCAGCAGGTAATTTTTGATCTACCATTAAACTCTCTATTAATTTTTTATCTCTATCAGTAGGAGTACCACCTTTATATTTAGCCTTTAATAATTGATATGGAGAAATATTCTCAAATGTATAAACCATTTTAGCCCATTTAGAATTATCTCCCTTAGGACTTTTTAAATACTCTGGTTGTCTTGTATATATTAATGTAGGTAAATTACCATAATTATCAAATTTATAATAATCTCTACAATACTTTCTTAAAACACTCTTATCGATAGCACCCTTCTCATTAATAGAATTACGTATTAATCCTTGCATATCTAAAGAATCTAAATTATATATATAACTCAAAGTATTAATTAATTCCTTAACATCATCAGTAAAGCATTTCTCATATTCACTTAAACCCGATATTAATAAATTAAAATCTATTCTATTATTAATATTTATATTATTAGAATTATTAGTAATAATCTCATCAGTAGCTTCTACAGTACCCCTAACTGGAGTAAATACATCATCAAATGAAGCAGTTATATCTTCATAGTCTTTTAATACTATTTTAGGTACTTTGAAATAGTTCTTTACTTTCTCATATTCCTTTTTACCTAAATTATTATATAGTACTACATTTAATATAGGATGATTAAAAAATTCATTAGCACTTATAGGAGAATATACCAAATATACATATTGATTAATATTATCTTTTTTCATATATGTCTTAAGAAGTCCTACAGCTTCTAATTTTTCTCTTGAAATTAATATATCTTCTAATCTCAACTGCATAATATTCATTAAATGATGATGAGTTAAACCTTCACTCATCATTTGAGATCTTTCCAAATCATCAAGCAATGTGTTATATAAACTAACTGCAGTATAACCAATTATTGGTTGATACAACATATTAATTATTTTCTTATCATAAGAAGTAATAATACTCTTATTAATAACTGTATATGTATCAGCAGGTAAAACTAAAATATTTTTCATACACATCACCCATAATTACTATATCATAAAATCATATCTAGTAAAACAAAAAATTCCCAAAGGGAATTATTTAAAGTTTAAAAAAGTTAAAATTGCATTAGTATCAATCTTAGTAAAGAAAATAAATAAGAATGCAATCAATAAAAATGGTCCAAAAGGAATTAACTTAGTTTTCTTCCTTACTAGTATTATTATTGATATTGGTAAAGCAATTAAACTTCCAAAGAATATAACAAATAAACTAGATAGTGGTGATAAAACAAGTCCTATAACAAACATTAATTTTATATCTCCTCCACCTAATGATTCTTTTTTAAATATCAAATTTCCTATCAACATAATAGTATACATTATAAGAAACATAGCTAATCCAGATAATAAATTTGAAAAAGAAGAAATAATACCATTATTTAATACAATTAGTATTAAGAAATACCCTGTAAAAAAGATTAATACTTCATCAGGAATAATATAATAACTAATATCAGATACTGAAATAATTATAAGCATTGAAACTATTCCTAATGCAATAAATAATTCATACGAAAAACCAAAAACAAAATAACTTAAAGCAAAAAGTATACCTGTAAATAATTCCATATAAGTAGATAATGGATTAATCTTGTTTTTACAATACCTGCATTTACCACGTAATAAGATAAATGATATAACAGGAATCATATCTAAAAAAGATAATGTATGTTTGCACTCATCACAATAACTTCTATTAGTTATAAAATTCTCATGTTTAGGACATCTTAACCCAACCACAGTATAAAATGAACCCAAAAATAGTCCGAAAATAAAGAAGATAATTAAATATAAAATACTCATATAAAACTACCTCCTATTTAATTTGACTATAAATTGAGAACATTGGTTGAATTATTGAAAGTAATATAATACCAACAACAACTGCCAAGAAACAAATTAATAGTGGCTCAACTAAACTTTTCATTTGATCAATAACATTTTTATGAAGTACTTGGAAGTGATTAGCAACTTTTTCCATCATTTGACCAAGTTGTCCAGTAGTTTCTCCAGTTACTATCATTTCATATGCAACTACTGGTATAGCCCATTCACCTTTAAAAGCACTAGAAATAGAATCACCTTTACCAAGGTTTTCCAAAGTTCTATTTATTATTCTCTTATATATTTCATTTCCAGTAATCTTAGATAATATTTCCATACTATCAGTAATAAAAACTCCATGATTTAATAATGATGCAAAAGTCTTTGTAAAGTTTGCTATTTCATTATAAATAATAATATCTTTAAATACTGGTAAATGCATTAAAACTATTTGTACAGATTCCCTAAACTTTTGAACACGAGTAAATAATTCATAAAAGACTATTAGGAAAATAACAGCACCAATTATCAAATATAACCAATAGGCTTGGATAAAATTACTAACTGCCATTACTGCAAGAGTAAGTGCTGGTAATTTAGCTCCATTAGATTCAAATAAAGAATTAAATTGAGGAACTAAGTATGTTAGCATGAATATTAAAACACCAAAAGCAATTAATAATACTACAACTGGATATGTCATAGCAGATTTCATTTGCTTACGTGTTTGATCTATTGAAGTATAATACTCAGCCATATCATCTAATATAGATGGTAAATCACCAGTCATTTCAGCTGTTTTTACCATGTTTATTAATAATCTTGGATAAACTTTTGATTGTAAATCCATAGCATCAGATAAACTTTCACCTTTAAGTAATTGATATACAAGTTCATAGAAACTCTTTCTAATAACTGTTTTTTTAGATTGTTTTGCTAAAATTTTAACAGAATCCGCTAGTGGAATACCAGCTTTTAAATAAGTTGATAATTGTGTAAGTGAAAAAGACAAATCACTAGCAGTAAATTTACCAACCCCAATATCAACGTCTAATTTAGAACGTTCTTTTACTTCTAGAACTTGATAGTTTAAAGATAAGAAGAAATTACGAACATCATCTGGAGTTTCAGCTTCAAAAGTTCCGCCTTCCTTTTTACCCATTGCATTAATAACAGTATATCTATAACTGATAACTGGTTTCTTAGCACGACCATTTTTATCAGTTTCAACTTCTTGAGTTAAATCACTAGTAGAAATATCAGAACCATTAGGAACAGCTTGAGGATTTTGATTTTGAACTTGAGGTACTTGTTGCTGAACTACTTGAGGTTGTGTTGAAACTACTTGTGTAGGAACAGTTTGAGTTTGCACTGGTTGTGGTTGAACTGGTTGTACTGCTTGTTGATTGCTTTGATTAGGCATAATAACAAATTTAGCATTTTCTTGCATACTCTCACCTTCCTTTTTACCCTACTATATTACAATTTTAACATAATAATATATTTTTTTAAATACCCTTTTAAACATTTTAATTATTTTACATATACTAAAATAGAGGTGATTTTATGTATCCTGGTCAAAATACAAGTATACTTTCTTTATTAAAAAGTATTAAATGGTCATCTATCTTAGATGGTACTAGTAAAACACTAGGTGTAATAAATCAAGCAATACCAGTAGTATACCAAGTAAAACCTATTATTGATAATGCTAAAACTATGTTTAAAGTAGCTAGTATTATAAATGAACCAGTAGAAACAAAAAAAGAAGAAAAGACTAATATTAGTCCAATCTTCTATATTTAATCTTTATTATATTTATTTAAGAATTCTCTTTTATAATCAAGAAAACTATCTTTCTTTATAGACTCTCTAATTTCTTCCATCATTCTTATTAAAAATCTAATATTATGAATAGAAATTAAAGTACCACCAAGTGATTCACCTACAGTAATTAAATGTCTTAAATAACCTCTAGTATAATGCTTACAAGTATAACAATCACAACCCTCTTCTATAGGAGTAAAATCATGAGCAAACTTAGAGTTATTTAAATTAATCTTACCAGTATGTGTAAATGCTTGTCCATGACGCGCTATTCTAGTTGGAAGTACACAATCAAATATATCTACACCACGTTCTACTCCTTCAAGTAAATCAACTGGTTCTCCTACTCCCATCAAGTAACGTACTTTGTCAGTAGGTAGATATGGTATAGAATAATCTATTGCTTTATACATATCTTCTTTAGATTCTCCATCATTTGCAACTCCACCAATACTATAACCATCAAAATCCATTTTAACAGTCTCTTCTGCAGAATATTTTCTTAAATCTTCATGAGGTCCACCTTGTACTATACCAAATAATGATTGATTAGGATTACTATGGCAAGCTTTACCACGAGCTGCCCAACGAAGTGTTCTTTCAACACTATTTTTCAAATAATCATAATCAGCACTAGCTGGAGGACATTCATCAAAACTCATCGCAATATCACTATCTAATTTATTTTGTATTTCTATAGATTTTTCTGGAGTAAGAAGTAACTTAGTACCATCAATATGACTCTTAAAATGAACTCCTTCTTCAGTAATATCTTTTTTATTATGAGCTAAACTAAATACTTGGAAACCACCACTATCTGTAAGAATTGGTCCGTCATAATTCATAAATTTATGTAATCCACCAGCTTCATTTACTATATCTTCACCTGGTCTTAACCATAAATGATATGTATTAGCAAGTATTACTCCACTACCGCATTCTTTAACTTGATCAGTAGTTAATCCCTTAACTGCAGCACGAGTGCCTACTGGCATAAACATAGGTGTTTCTACAGTACCATAATTAGTATCAATAGTTCCCAAACGAGCCTTACAATTCTTATCAGTTTTAATTAAATTATATTTTATTTTCATCTAATCACCTACTTTTATTCATAATAAATATATTATCAACAAAATTGATTATTTTTTCTATTGATTTCATTTCTGCTTCTTTATTATTATCAAAATTATGATTACCATTTTCAATTAATTCCAATTCCGCATTTTTACACAATTTATGAGCTCTAACAATAGATTCATATGGAACAACTTCATCAAGTAACCCATGAACAAAAATAATTGGTAAATCTATTTTACTAAGATTTTCAAATGGTTTTATATTATATACTTCTTCAAATAATTCTTTTCCAAATCTAAATTCTTTACCTGTACTAACACTTTTTGATACAAAAAAGCCATTTTCTTCTGCTATTTTTTTATTTTCTAATGAAAATAAATTACCCTTCTTAACAACTTCTAAATCAGGACATCCATACCAAATAACTACAGCCTTTATAATATCATATTTTGAATAATCAATTAGTGATACAGCTGCAGTAGCAAAACTTGATGCTTCTAAAACTATTTGTTTATAACCTAAATCTGTAACATATTTAATAATTGATTCAACATCCTCTTTTTGCTTTGTTATAGTAACGTCTAAATCAATTCCATCTGATTCTCCATGACCTCTAAAATCAAATCTAATAGAAGAAATTCCCTTTTTTAATAATTCTTCTGCTAAATCAGGAAAAACTCCTCTTTCAAATTTTTGTCCTCTAATACCATGACACATTATTACTATTTTATCACTATCTTTTGATTCCTCTATAATTGCTGATAAATTCATATTATCTGTTGTCTTAATTCTTATATTTTTCATATAACCACCTACTTAATAAACATAGCATCTCCAAATGAGAAGAATCTATATTTTTCATTTACTGCTTCTTTATAAGCATTAAGTATATTTTCACGTCCAGCAAGTGCACTTACTAACATAACTAATGTAGATTTAGGTAAATGGAAATTAGTAATTAAACAATCAATTGCTTTAAACTCATAACCAGGATATATAAATATACTAGTCCAAGAAGAACATTCTCTAAATTCACCATATAAACTCATAATAGTCTCAAGAGTTCTAGTACTAGTAGTTCCTACAGCTATTATTCTTCTGCCTTCACTCTTAGCAAGATTAAGTTTATCAGCTACTTCTTTACTCATAGTATAAAATTCACTATGCATTTCATGTTCTTCTATATTTTTAACACTAACAGGTCTAAAAGTACCAAGTCCAACATGAAGAGTAACATAACAAATATCTACTCCTTTAGCTTCTATTTCTTTTAATAATTCTTTAGTGAAATGAAGTCCAGCAGTAGGAGCAGCAGCACTACCTACTTCTTTAGCATATACTGTTTGGTATCTAGATTGATCTTCTAATTTTTCATGTATATATGGAGGAAGTGGCATAGTACCTAATTCTTCTAATATTTCTAATAAAATACCATCGTAAATTAATTCAAAATGTCTAATTCCTTCATCTAATTCTTTAATACATTTAGCCTTTAATTTACCATCACCAAAAGATACAATAGTACCTACTTTAATTCGTCTAGCTGGTTTAACTAAACACTCCCAGTTATCGTCTTGTATATCTTTTAATAAAAGTATCTCAATAACTGCTCCTGTGTCTTCTTTAACACCAATAAGTCTTGCAGGTAATACTTTAGTATCATTTAATACTAATGTATCTCCAGGTACTAAATAATCTAATATATCTCTAAAATGTTTATGTTCTACATTACCTGTTTCTTTATCAAGTACTAATAATCTAGATTGATCTCTTACTTTTAATGGTACTTGAGCAATTAATTCTTCTGGTAATTCATAATCAAAATCGTCAGTAGTCATAAATACACCCCTTTCATAAAAAAAGCACTTCTAAACAGTGCTTATATTATACAACAATTTCTAATTTAAATCTAGACTAGTCTGTGTATTTTTATTGTTTTTCTCAATACCTAGTACTTCATATGCTTTATCAGTAACTACTCTACCACGACTAGTTCTTTTCATTAATCCTAATTGTAGTAAGTATGGTTCATATACATCTTCAATAGTAGTAACTTCTTCTCCTATAGTAGAACTAATAGCATCAATTCCTACTGGCCCACCATTAAATTTATTAATAATAGTAAGTAATAATTCTCTATCTGTATTATCTAGTCCAATCTTATCAACTTTTAATCTATCAAGAGCTTTATTAGTAATATCTAAATCTATTACACCACTACCATCTACTAAAGCAAAATCTCTTACTCTTTTAAATAATCTATTAGCTATTCTTGGAGTACCTCTACTTCTTTTAGCTAACTCAATAGCTGCATCTTCTTCAATTTCTACTCCTAGTACTCTTGCAGTTCTTTTAACTATCTCAGTTAATTCTTCAACTGTATAGTATTCTAATTTATTAATAATACCAAATCTATCTCTTAATGGAGAAGATAAATCTCCTGCACGAGTAGTAGCACCTACTAAAGTAAATGGAGGTAAATTAATTTTAATATTTCTACTATTACCTTCATTACCTACTATTATATCCAAAGAAAAATCTTCCATAGCTGGATATAATATTTCTTCAATATATCTAGGCATTCTATGTATTTCATCAATAAATAATACATCTCCTGGTTCAAGAGTAGAAAGTATTGCAGCTAAATCCCCTGCCTTTTCTATACTAGGACCACTTGCAGTTTTTATATTGCTACCTAATTCATGAGCAATAATAAAAGCTAAAGTAGTTTTACCAAGTCCAGGAGGACCATATAATAAAACATGATCTAACGCTTCATCTCTCATCTTAGCAGCTTTAACAAATACTCTTATATTCTCTTTAACATCAGTTTGTCCAATATACTCATCTAATGTCTCAGGTCTAATAGTATTATCTAATGTCTCATCATCTACTGCATCATAATTTTTAATAATACTCTCTTCCATAAAACCCTCCTATTTTAATAATAATTTTAATGCTTCTTTTACTTGATCTTCTATTGATAAAGTATTATCAACCCTAACAAGTACAGGTTTAATTTCTTTATCTTTATAACCTAAACCTAATAATACATCTCTTAATTCATTTTCAACTTCTACATCAACTACACTACCTGTTGCAGTATAACCAAGCTTTCCTTTTAAATCAAGTATAATTTGTTTAGCAAGTTTATCACCAATCTTAGGAAATTTTTTAATATAAAGTATATTTTCTCTTTCAATAGCATCTTTAATTCCATCTATTGATCCTACAGCAAGTATTGGTAAAGCCATCTTACAACCAAGTCCCTTAACACTAATTAGTTTTAAGAATAAATCTTTTTCTTCAATACTTTTAAACCCATATAAATTATTACTATCTTCAGTAATTTGTTGATAGATATATACTTTACTTTCTTTATCTAACTCAAATGAATATGGATTAGATACATATACTAAATAACCTATACCATTATTTTCAACTACTATACTATTCCCTTTAATATCAGTAATAATTCCCTTTATATAATCAAACATCTAATCACCTATTTCTTATCAACCTTTAATTTATCAATTAATTCTTCACTCTCAGTCTCATCTATTACTTGTTCTAATAATTCTTCAGTATTTTCAAATTGCTTATCTTTTCTCTTCATCTTCTCTTCTTGCATTAATACATTATATGCAACTTTACCAACTAATGTCTTAGGAAGTTCATCTCTAAATTCATATTCATATGGCCAAGAGAATCTAGCTAAATTCTTTTCTACTAAATTCTTAATAGATTCAAGAACTGCCTCTTTATCCTTAACTCCACTCTTTAATACAATAAATGCTTTAGCAACAGTTACTTTATATGGATGAGGTATACCTATAACACAACTCATCTTAACACTAGGATGTGAATCAATTACATTCTCAATCATACCTGGATAAACGCAATATCCAGAAGTAATAATCATACGTTTTAATCTACCCTTAAAGTAAACAAAACCATCTTTATCCATATAACCAGAATCTCCTGTATGTAACCAAATACGTCCATCTTTATGTTTTCTAAGAGTTGCTTTAGTTTCTTTCTTATTATTAATATATCCTGCCATTACAGTAGGACCAGTAATAACAATTTCTCCTTCAGTACCATAAGGTACTTCTTTTTCTTTACCCTCTTCTACTATTTTATAATATGTATCTGGATAAGGTATTCCAATACTACCAGGTCTATAATTATTAAGTGGTGTAAAACAACTAGCAGCACAACACTCAGTTAATCCATAACCTTCTCTAATAGTAGTTGGAGAGTGATGACGTTTTAACCATTCATCAAACTTCTTCTTTAATTCTATTGATAAAGAATCTCCACCAGAAATAACACAAGTTAAATAATCTAGTTTCATAAATCTAAAATTCTTATTATTACAAATAGCTTCAAATAATGTAGGAACTCCTACTAATACATTAGGTTCATATTTCTTAACAATCTTATCAAATGTCTTTGCATTAAATTGAGGAAGTAATATACTAGTACCTCCAAAGTATTGAACACAATGAATACAAACACTTAAACCAAATCCATGGAATATTGGCATAATAGCAAGTACTTTATCTTTATCTCTTAAACAAGCAACATGCTCAAAGTTTTGCATAGCTGAAGCATTAAGATTTAAGTTAGTGAGTTTAACACCCTTAGGAGTACCAGTAGTACCACCACTATATAAAATAGCAGCAATATCTTTTCCTTTAAAATTATCATCCATCTCTTTTATATAATCTCTACCTAATTTAAGAAAACTACCCCAACTAATTTTCATACTATTAATTTGATTAAAATCTTCATTTAAATAATTAATAGGATTTAATTTAGTTAATGTCTTAGTAACATTAGTAGCTGCATATAATGACTTTAATACAGGAGGCATACTTTCTCCTACACCTACTGCTATCACTTTTTTAACCTTAGTACTCTTAATTATTTTTTCTACTTTAGGCATAGTAAAGTCAATAGTAATTAACCAACTACTCTTACTAATATTTAAATAATGTTTAATTTCATTTTCAGCACTTAATGGATGTATCATAGAAGCAATTGCCCCTATCTTATTACATGCATAGAAAGATATTATTCCTTCAGGCGTATTAGGCATACATATACTAACTACATCCTTATATTTAACACCTAATGCCTTTAGGCTTCTCGCTACTTCATCTATTTGTTTTAAAAACTCATGATAAGTCTTCTTATTACCATAGTAATTATAACTAATATTGTTTAAATGCTTACTAGCCGTATATTCAATTAATTTGTATGCAGAAAAATCTGGATACTCTAAATGTTGTTTCTCATCTCCATAAAACTTTAACCATGGAGCTTTTATACTTCTACTCATAACTATCACCTAATACCATTTTATCATTTATTAAAATAAAAATCCATATTGTAGTTTTAAACTTGAAGTTTCAAATTAAAACCGCAAATGTAAAACTAATCAACTGTTTTTTCTACATAATTAAGTAATTCTTTTTTTACCATTTCATCTTCAAATTTCGTAATAGAAAAGACTTTTTCACCAAGATGATTAAATGAAGTTCCAATATGATAGATACTTTCTCTGTCTATTATAAAGTATCTATCATGAAACACATTAGTTCTAAATACTGTAAGTTTATTGTATTGTTCATTAAATAAATCAACTTGAACATCACTAAGTTTTGCTTTTTTACTGGTAATTAATTTAATTCTACAATCAAAATCTTTAATTATACCCAAGATTTTTATATCAGCATATGGATCTATAATTATTAATTCAAAATATGCTTCATTTATTAAATCATATATATAGGAATATGCATCAAATACCTCACCATTAAAAAACAACAATTCTTTCTTATCAAATTTAGAAAACAATATATTAAAGCTTTCATCATACTCTATTAATTTATTATTAATATAATTTAGTGCCTTATAAATTTCATTATTATCATATAAATAATGTCTCATATTCACAAAAGCATCCATTATACTTATACTAACTTGTGTAGCAACGGGTGTATGTAAAATTGTTGCTAACATTGCTATGCCTTGCTCTGTAAAAACCCTCGGCATATATTTTCTATATTTTCCTTTACCTATAGAATTAGTTTCTAAGGTCAAAAATTTTGACCTTAGAAGTTTCCATTCATCATCTGTTAAAGTCCAACTATATCTTTCAGGAAACTTTTCGATATTATTTTTGACAGCTTGATTAACCTCTTTCGTCCCATTTTTACATTCATATAATTCAGCTAAATCTGAATCTAGCATTACTTGTTTTCCTCTTATTACATAAATTTTATTCTTAATATTTTCATCATTTTTTATTAATTCTTCCATAATACCCTCCTTATCTAATAAAAATTAAAATATATTCAACCCAAATAACCCCTGAAGACACCCCCAATCTTTATCCAATTTTATTATATGATACATTTGTTCGTATGTCAACTAATAAAAAAAAGAAGAATTAATCTTCTTTTAAATTATAATATACATCTTGTACATCATCTAAATCTTCAAGTGTATCAACTAAATTCATAACCTTTTCAGCTGCTTCTCCGTCAAGTGAAACTTCCATATTAGGAACATAAGTTAATTCACATTGTAAGAATTCTTTTACTCCATTAGATTCTAAAGCATCTCTAACTCCAGTAAAACTACTTTGATCAGTAGAAATCACATAAGTATCTTCAACTTTCTCAAAATCATCAGCACCAGCGTCTAGTGCTACCATCATCATAGTATCCTCATCATATTCTGAAGGAATAACAATACTACCTTTTCTTTCAAACATATAACTTACTGAACCATCAGTTCCTAAGTTACCTCCAGCTTTAGTAAAACTACTTCTTACCATTGAAGCTGTTCTATTTCTATTATCTGTTAAGCAATCAACCATAAATGCAACACCATTTGGTCCATATCCTTCATATCTTACTGATTCAAAGTTAGCACCATCTGCTCCACCAGTTGCTTTATCAATTGCCTTTTGAATATTATCTTTTGGCATGTTTTGTGCTTTAGCTTTATCTACTGCTAATCTTAAAGCCGCATTTTGAGAAGGATCAGGACTTCCTCCCTTTGCTGCCACCATAATTTCTTTTGCTAATTTTTGAAATACTTTACCACGTGCTTGATCAAGTAATCCTTTCTTTCTATGAATTGTAGCCCATTTAGAATGTCCACTCATA
>JAFZPS010000025.1 GCA_017550205.1 Bacilli bacterium
GAAGTTGGAAAACGTGATTTAGAAAATAATAAAGTTACTTTTGTTAGACGTGATACAAGAGAAAAGATTGAAAAAACATTAGATGTCAATGTAGTAGAATATACAAAAGAATTATTAGAAACAATTCAAAAAGATATGTATGATAGAGCACTAGAAAGAAGAGAAGCCTTAACTTTCGAAGCACACAATCTAGAAGATATGGAAAAGATTCTTAATACACAACCAGGATTTATTCATGCTATGTGGTGTGGTGATGAAGCTTGTGAAACAAGAATTAAAGAAATCAAAGGTTGTAAATCAAGATGTATTGTTGAAAATGGAGAAAGAATTGATGACAAATGTGTTTGCTGTGGAAAAGAAGCTAAACATCATGTTATCTGGGGAATTCAATATTAAAATAAAAACACCTATCAAAAGATAGGTGTTTTAAATACAACAATTAATATATATCTAATAATTGTAACTAAACATGTTATTATCAATAAAACCGGAAACGGTTTTATTTTTAATGGTTTAATATATCTATCTATTATAAAAGATATAATAGTTATAATCCAAAATATACATGAATAATTATAATGAAGAGATGCTTTAATATCTCCCATAAATAAAGCAATTGCTGCTCTTGTTAATCCACATCCAGGACAATCTATATGAAATAATATTTGAAAGATACAAGTCTTATGAAATACTATTTCAGTAATAGTCATATATAATATAACTAATAAGATTGCATACCAATAATTCTTTAAGTCTTTTTTTAATGTTTTCATTTTAATAAGTATTTATTCTTTCAATTATTGTAGACAAACCACCTAGTGCTATCATTATTGTAATTACAATAACAGCCATTCCAACAGCAATTATAAAGTAACAGAAATAACTTCTAGCAAAGTTTTTTAGATTTACATTCTTAGTACCACCAAAAGCAAATACTAATAAAAAGATAAATCCAACACATGGGATAGAAAATAATAATTCATATCCAAAGTATCCCCACATACTAATTGGTTTATATTCTTCTGGTATGTTAACAGTCTTAGTAGTATATGTTAGAACACCATCATTTACTTGTTTTTCTTCCATAATTATACCTACCTTTCTTAAATTAAAAATACCATATAATTGTTTATTAGTAAATAAAAATAATACTATCATTTTATGAATAAATGATATAATAGAGTAAATAGGAGGTCTTTATGTATATAAATGATAAAGTATTAGTAGGTAAAAGTAATGAAAAGGAATTAGCAATTTTACTTAATAAAGCAAATCGTCATGGTTTAATCACAGGGGCTAGTGGTAGTGGTAAAACAATTACTTCTAAAGTAATGGCTGAAAGCTTCTCAGATGCTGGTATTCCAGTATTTATGGCTGATGTTAAAGGAGATCTTGCAGGTACTGCATTAAGTGGAGAACCAAATGAAAATGTAGATTCAAGAGTAACTAAACTAGGTTTAGGTGGATTTGAATATAAGAGTTTCCCAGTAAGATTTTGGGATATCTTTGGAGACTATGGTCATCCAATAAGAACATCACTAGATTCAGTAGGACCAGAAATTCTATCTATGATGTTAGGATTAAGTGAAACTCAAGAAGGAGTTTTAACAGTAGTTTATAAAATAGCTAGAGATAATGATTGGGAATTAGATGATATAAAAGATTTAAGATTATTACTACAATATGTAGGTGATAATAGAGAAAAATTTACTACATCTTATGGTAATGTAACTACTCAATCAGTAGGAGTTATTCAAAGATGTTTATTAGCATTAGAAAATCAAGGAGGAGACAAATTCTTTGGACAACCTGAACTTGATATAAATGACTTTTTAACAGTAGACGCTAATGGCAAAGGTATGATTAATATACTTCATGCAGTTAAGTTATTTGAGTCACCTGATTTATTTGCATCATTCTTATTATGGTTATTAACTACTCTATATAATAAGATGCCTGAAGTAGGTGATTTAGATAAACCTAAAATGGTATTCTTCTTTGATGAAGCACATTTATTATTTAATGGAATGCCAGAATATCGTTTAAAGAGAATTGTACAAGTTGTTAAATTAATAAGATCTCGCGGTATTGGATTATACTTTGTATCTCAATCTCCAGCAGATATTCCAAATGATATAATTGCTCAATTAGGAAATCGTGTACAACATACATTAAGAGCTTATACTCCAACAGAATTAAAAGCAGTTAAAGTAGCTGCAGATTCATTTAGAACTAATCCAGAATTTAATACATATGATGCAATTCTTAACTTAGGAACAGGTGAAGCATTAATTAGTTTTCAAAATGAAAATGGTGAACCTGAAGTAGTAGAAAAAGCTACTATTCTTCCACCACAAAGTAAAATGGGTGTAATTGATGATATCTCAAGAAATAAAATAATTAATTCTTCAAGTTTATTAGGTAAATATGATGAAGTACAAGAAAGAGAATCAGCATATGAAGAAATAGATGAATTAAATAGATTAGTAAAAGAAAAAATAGAACAAGAAGCAAAAGAAAAAGAAGAAGCAAAACAAAAACAATTAGAAGAAAAAGAAGCAGAAAAACTTGCTAAGTTAGAAGAAAAAACTAAAAAAGAAGAAGAAAGATTAGCTGAGAAGAAAAAGAAATAAGAAGAAAAGAAAAATAAAAACTCAGTACAATATAAATTAGGTAAGAAAGTAGTTAATGCTGCTACTAATAAAGTAATTAATAAAGGATTAAATGCTTTATTTAAAAACTTCTTCAAGTAATTAAAAGAAACAAATTATGAAAAATAATTTGTTTTTTTCATATAATTTATTGGTGATTATATGTCTAACTTTGTATTAGATTTAATAGGAAATTTTGGCTATTTAGGAATGTTTCTAGGTATGGTTTTAGAAGCAGTAATTATAGTAATACCTAGTGAATTAATACTAGCTACAGGAGGAATACTTGCTAGCCAAGGAATATTTTCGTTTTTAGGTGCTTTCTTAATTGGTCTTCTTGGTAGTGTATTTTGTGCCATAGTAATTTATTTAATGGGATATTTTGGAGGAAGACCATTTATAAAGAAATATGGTAAATACTTTTTTATGAAAGAAGAAGATATATTAAAATCAGATTCTTGGTTTAATAAATATGGTATGTTAAGTGCGCTTATAGGTAGAAATTTTCCAATAGTAAGAACTTTAATATCTCTACCAATAGGTATTACAAAACAACCATTTATTAAGTTTATAATATATACAACTATAGGATCTATTCCTTGGACATTAGCTTTTACTTATGTAGGTTATTCCCTAGGAGAAAATTGGATAATACTAAGTACTTATGTAGGATATTTAAAAAATCCTATTAGAATAATTCTTATATTACTATTAGTATTATTTATATATAAAAAAATTAAAAAGCAATAAATTGACTATTATGTAAAATACTAATATAATAAAACTAATAGGAGGATATATGAAGAAAATCGTTTTTAGTTTAGTTTTAGTATTAGGAATTATTTTATTAGCAGGATGTGGAAAGGTTGATTTAAGCAAATCATCAAGAATTGTATGTACAAAAGTAGATGATAATTCAAGTGACACAGTAACTACAGTATTAACTATCTCTTATGATAAAAATGAAAAGATAGAAAACTTTATGTCAGAATCAAATGTTGTATATAAAACAACTATGTCACAACAAGCATTAGAAATAACTGAAAAAACATTAAAACTAATTGGAAAGATTCCAGGATTATCTTTTGAATCTAAAGTAGGAGATAATAGTTTATATTATAGTTTCTCAGGTAATGTAAAATTCCTTAAAACAGTAATGAAACAATTAAATAAAAACTATGATGAATCAAAAGTAACAGGAGATACTAAATCTGAAGCATTATTAGAATTACAAAATGATGGATATACTTGTGAAGATATAAAGAAGTAAGTTAAAGAAAAATACTAGAAAATTCTAGTATTTTTTTTTGTTTTGTGTTATAATGATGAGGCGTGTATAAAAGAGGTGTAATTATGGAAAAGAGAAATGTTGCAATTATAGCCCATGTAGACCATGGTAAAACTACACTTGTAGATGGTATATTAAAACACTCTGGAATGTTCAGAGATAATGAAGATTTATCTAACTTATCAATGGATTCTAATGATCTAGAACATGAAAGAGGAATTACTATTTTAGCTAAAACTACTGCATTAGATTATAAAGGAGTAAGAATTAATATTCTAGATACTCCAGGTCATGCAGACTTTGGTGGAGAAGTAGAGCGTATCATGAACATGGTTGATGGTGTGCTTTTAGTAGTAGATGCTTATGAAGGAGCAATGCCACAAACTAGATTCGTACTTAAAAAAGCTTTTGAAGCTGGAGTTAAACCAATAGTAGTTATTAATAAGGTTGATAAACCAAGTGCTAGATGTAAGCAAGTAGTAGACGAAGTATTAGATTTATTTATTGAATTAGGTGCTGATGATGATCAATTAGATTTTGATGTTATTTATGCTTCTGCTTTAAACAATACTTGTTCATTAAGTGATGATTTATCTACTCAAACTGAAGGATTTAGTGAAATCTTAGATAAGATTATTGAAGTAATCCCAGCACCTAAAGGAGATCCAAATGCTCCACTTCAATTCCAACCAGCATTATTAGACTATAATGAATTTGTTGGGCGTATTGGTATTGGTAGAGTACATAATGGTAAGATTAAAACAGGTGAAATGGTTACTTGTTGTAGATTAGATGGTACTACTAAACAATTTAGAATTCAAAAATTATTTGGATACATGGGATATAGTAGAATCGAAATAGATGAAGCAGAAGCTGGAGATATCGTAGCTATATCTGGATTAGCTGACATTAGTGTAGGTGAAACAGTATGTAATAATGATAATATACTTCCACTTCCAAAACTTCATATTGATGAGCCAACTCTACAAATGACTTTTGGTGCTAACTCTTCTCCTATGGTAGGAAGAGACGGAAAAATAGTAACAGCTAGAAAGATTGAAGAAAGACTTTATAAAGAAACTCAAAGAGATGTATCTTTAAAAGTAGAACCTGCTACTAATGAATCATTCTTAGTAAGTGGTCGTGGAGAACTTCACTTAGGAATCTTAATTGAAAATATGAGACGTGAAGGATTCGAACTTGAAGTATCTAAACCAACAGTAATTATTAAAGAAATTAATGGTCAAAAATATGAACCATATGAAGAATTACAAATAGAAGTTCCAGAAGAAAGTGTTGGACCAGTTATTGAACAATTAGGTATTCGTGGTGGAAAAATGGAAAATATGACTAACTTTGAAAATCAAGTTAGATTATTATACACAATTCCATCTCGTGGATTAATTGGTTTCTCAACAGACTTCATGACATTAACTAAAGGTTATGGTATTATGAACCATACATTTAAAGAATATATGCCATATGAAAATGTTGATATCGGAGAAAGAAAACTAGGAGTTCTAGTTTCTATGGAAAATGGTAACTCAACTGCATACTCTATCGGTAACCTAGAAGATAGAGGTATCATGTTTATTGAACCAGGTACTGAAGTATATGAAGGTATGATTGTTGGTGAATGTAATAGAGATAATGATCTAGCAGTAAACGTAGTTAAAGGTAAGCAATTAACTAATACTCGTGCTGCAGGAAGTGATCACACAGTAGTATTAAAAAGACCAAGACCAATCACACTAGAATATGCCTTAGATTATATTAATTCAGATGAATTAATTGAAGTTACACCTAACTTTATTCGTTTAAGAAAGAAAATACTTAATACAGAAGAAAGAAAGAAATTTGATGCAAAATATAAAAATAACTAGAAATAGTTATTTTTTTTTGATTTTTCTTGTATATATAAAACGTATTTTGCTATAATGTAATTATGATAGAGGTGGGTAAAAATGAATAATGATGGAGTAAGACAAATATCAGATGAAGAAATCCAAAAAGAATTATCAAGAGAAGAACTACAACAAACTCAAGTCTTAAACTTACAAGAAGTACAAAAGGCTATTCACTTTGAAAAAGTAACAAGCAAAAAGCCTGCAGTTCTTATAGCTATTATTGGAATTATTTGTTTATTATTTGGAGGTTCTCTTCAAGTAGCTACTTCATTAAATCTTAAACCTACTAAAGTTCAAAAAAGAGTTACAAAACAAAATATAAAAACAACAGAACTAAATTGTATAAAAACTAGTATAAATAATCCAAATGGTACAAACACTATATACAACATAATATATAAATTTGAAAATGATAAATTAATGGGATTTACAAAAGAATATAGTATAAGTGCTGCAATAGAAAAAGAAGAAGGTAAAAGAGTAGTTGAACAAGCAATTAAAGAATATGAAGAACTAGTAAATGAAACAGAAGGTTATAGTGTAACAATTACTTCAACAGCAAATACTACATTTACTATTAAAGTAAAAGTAGATTATAAGAAATTAGATTTAACTAGATTAAATGAGATTCAACAAACTAAACCATATACAAAAGTTGATTATAATAAGAATACATTATATGAAACTATAAAAAGTGAAGCTATAGAAAAAGGCTTCGTAGTAGAATAAAAAAAACTGCATTATGCAGTTTTTTCATTTTTCTTTCTTGCTCTAATTTCTTTAGTAGTAAGTCTAACTTTCTTACCATTTTCATCTCTACAAACTTGTAAATTAACGTTTTGTCTCTTTTTAGTAGCATTTAAAGCATGAGATCTAATATTTTTTACATTACCTTTTCTGTTAGAAACGTTTACTGCCATGTTATTCCCTCCTTTGGCCCCTTGCTTTATAACTTTAACATAAAATCATTTAAAAGTCAAATAAAATTAATCGTTTTGATTATCAAAAAATGTGATAAAATAAAAGAAAAAGGAGGTATTAGAATGACTATTCCAATTTATAATAAAAGTAACTATTCTTTATTATCTAGTTTATTAAAAATAGATGATATTATTTTATACGCTAAAAAGAATAATTTATCTAGTATTTCCTTAACAGATAATAATATGTTTGGTACTATGGAATTTATCCATAAATGTAAAAATGAAAATATAAAACCAGTAATAGGATTAGAATTAAATCTAGAAGAATATAATATAGTATTATATGCTAAAAACTATAAAGGATACCAATCATTAATAAAATTATCTACTATTCAAAGTGAAAGAATCATTACTATAGAAGATATAAAAAAATATAATAAAGAAGTAATATGTGTATTACCATTTAAATATAAAGATAATTTCGATATATTAGGAAATATCTATGTTGAATTATATTTAGGATATTCTAATAAACAAGAAGAAAAAGAATCATTAATTATTACTAAAAATATTGTATATTTTAAAGAAAGTTTATACTTATCTAAAGAAGATTCTAAGTGTTTATCATATTTATATCTTATAAGAGATGGTAAAACTATTACTGATGAAATAGAGTATGATATTAAAAATCATGAATTAGAAACAGAAGATACTACTAATAATACTAATAGAATAATTGATGAATGTAATATAGAATTTCCTGAAAAAGAAAATCTACTTCCTATATATGATTGTCCTGATCCTAAGAAATACTTATTTGAACTTAGTAAAAAAGGTCTTTCAAAAAGACTAAATAATGAATTAAATGATACTTATAAAAATAGATTATTATATGAATTAAATGTAATTAATGAAATGGGATTTTCTAATTACTTTTTAGTAGTGTATGATTTTATAAGATTTGCTAAAAAGAATAAAATATTAGTAGGACCAGGAAGAGGTAGTGCTGCAGGTTCTCTAGTAGCTTACTCCTTAGGTATAACTGATATTGATCCACTAAAATATGATTTATTATTTGAAAGATTCTTAAATCCAGAAAGAAAAACAATGCCTGATATAGATACAGACTTTCCGGATAATAAAAGAGATTTAGTTATAGAATATGTTCAACAAAAATACGGAGAAAAAAGAGTAAGTGGAATCATCACATTTGGAACACTTGCTGCTAAACAAGTAATAAGAGATGTATCAAGAGTACTTAATATACCAGTTTATAAAGTAGATAGTTTAACTAAATATATTCCTAATATGTCTCATGATAAATTAGAAGATATTTATAAAACTAATCCTAACTTTAAAGCAAAAATAGATAGTGATAGTCTATTAACTGATATGTATAAAATAGCTATTAAATTAGAAGGATTCCCAAGACATACTTCACAACACGCTGCTGGTATTGTAATGAGTAGAGTAGATTTAGATGAAGTAATACCTTTAACTAAATCAGATAATATGTACTTAACTAGTTATTCTATGGAATATCTTGAAGATTTAGGATTATTAAAGATGGACTTTCTTGTGTTAAAAAATCTTACTTTAATAGATAATATTATTAATGATATAAAAGAATTAAAAGGAATAGAAGTAGACTTTAATAAAATACCTCTAGATGATATAGAAACTCTAAAGATATTTGAAGAAGCTAATACTTGTGGAATCTTTCAATTTGAATCTACTGGTATGAGAAATTTTTTAAAGAGACTAAAAGCTAATTCTTTTGATGATATAGTAGCAGCAATTGCTTTATTTAGACCAGGTGCTGCTTTAAATATAGATTCTTATATTAAGAGAAAACATGGAGAAGAAAAGATTACTTATTTAGATCCATCACTAGAAAAAATAACTAAAAATACTTATGGATTCTTAATCTATCAGGAACAAATAATGCAATTAGCTAACGTGTATGCAGGATATTCTTTAGGAGAAGCTGATATACTTAGAAGAGCTATGTCTAAGAAGAAAAAAGAATTATTAAAGAGTGAAGAAGATAAATTTATTAAAAAGAGTATGGAAAATAAACACTCTATGCAACAAGCTAAAGCTTTATTTGAACTTGTCTTAAACTTTGCAGGATATGGATTTAATAAATCACACTCTGTAGTATATAGTATTATTGCCTATAAAATGGCTTATTTAAAAGCACACTTTAAAACTATATTCTTTGCAAATCTACTTTCTAATGTAATAGGAAGTTCCACTAAAACAAATGAATATATTATGGAAGCTAAAGCTAATGGAATAGAAGTAGTAAAACCAACAATCAATAATAGTACTTCTAAATATATAGTAAAAGATGATAAAATAATATATCCAATATCTAATATAAAAGGATTAGGAGTAGTATCTTGTGAAACTATAGAAAGAGCTAAATCTAATGGAGAATTTACTGATATCTATGATTGTTTTAGTAGACTATATATAGAAGGAATTACTAAAAAAGTATTTGAAGATTTAATAATGGCTGATACTTTCAAAGAATTTAATATTAATAGAGCTACTCTAATGTATAACTTAGATAGTTTATATAATTATGCAGAATTAACTAAAGATATAGATCCATCATTAGTAGCTAAACCAGTTATAGAAGAACAAAAAGAATATACTGATGAAATACTATTAGATAAAGAAAAAGAATTATTTGGATTCTTCTTATCAAGTCATCCTACTACTGGGTATAGAAAAGATAATCCATATTGTATTACTTTAAATAAAGTAGAAGATAACTTTAATAAAACAGTAGATGTTTTAATAGTAGTAGATAAAATAAAAGTAATTAATACTAAAAAAGGTGATAAGATGGCTTTCTTAACAGGAAGTGATGAAACAGCTTCCTTTGAATTTACTTTATTTCCTAAAGTATTTACTCTATACCAAGAAATATCTAAAGGAGATTTATTAAAAATAAGAGGACATGTTGAAAAAAGATTAGATGAATTTCAAATAATAGTAGAAAAAATAAAGAAGTTAAAGGATGATAATAATGAATAAGAAGGAAGATATATACAAAATAACAGTATTAGTTTTTTGTTTAGATCAATTAATTAAGTATTATATTAATAAATTTATGGAATTAAATACTAGTATAAATATAATACCTAATTTTTTTAGTATATTTTATGTAAAAAATAAAGGAGCAGCTTTTTCTATATTAGAAAAACATACTTTTATATTAGTAATCATAAGTGTAATATTCTTAGTAATACTAGATTTTTATATAAAAAAAGAAAAAAACTTTACTAAATTAAATATCATATCACTAGGTATGATAATGGGTGGTATATTTGGTAATCTATTAGATAGAATAATATATCACAGTGTAATAGATTATTTATCTTTTGGTAATTTTCCAATATTTAATCTTGCAGATATATGTATAACTGTAGGTGTTTCATTATTAATAATAAGTGAATTATTAAAGATAAGAAAGGAAAATAAAGATGATAGAGAAATTCAAGAAGTATTACCAAGAAGAAAAAGAAATACTAAAAAAGAAAATAGATAATTATAATAATAAATTAATAATAGAAGATAATCCTATAATAAAAGAAAACTTAGAATACTTTTCAAAACTAAATACTAATGGAAAACTAATAAGAGGAGTATTAACAGATCTAGGATATTACTTATTAAATGATAATAGAGAATATTCAAATGATTTAGCTCTAGCTTATGAAATATTTCAAACTGCTATTCTTGTACATGATGATATTATTGATCAAGATGAAAAAAGAAGAGGTATAAATACAATTCATTTTGAAAATTATAATAAGTATAAAAAATATAATAAATTAGAAGCAAAACATCTAAGTGAATCTATAGCTATCTGTATAGGAGATTATGGCCTATACCAAGCTAATATGGTAATTAGTAATGCATATAAGGATGATTCTAATCTAAGTAAAGTATTAATTAATTTTAATGATACAATTCTAAAAACAATAAAAGGAGAAATGCTAGACGTAGTATTACCATTTAAAAGTAAAAATATTAATATAGATGAATCATTAGAAGAATCTATAATAGATATATATAGATTAAAAACATCTTATTACACAATAATAGGACCATTATCAGTAGGATTATTATTAGCAGGAGCAGATTCAAATAAAATAGAAGATATAACTAATTTTGGAGAAAAAGTAGGAATAGCTTTTCAAATACAAGATGATATTCTAGGAATATATTCTGAAGAAATAGGTAAAGTAATAGGATCTGATATTAAAGAATTTAAACAAACTATTCTTTATTCACATATATCTAAAACAGATTATATTAATGAATTAAATAGGTACTATGGAAAAGATTTATCTAATGAAAATATTAATAAAGTAAGAGAATTATTTAAAGAAAGTGGTTCTTATGATTACGCAATTAATATGATGAATAAAATGTATGATGAAAGCATAAGTATTTTAAATAATACTAATTGGATAGATGAATCTAAGAAGAATATATTAAAAGGATTTGTAGAATATTTAAGAAATAGAAATAAATAGGTGATAATATGAATTTATTAGGAAGTAAAAATCTAGAAACTGATAGATTAATACTTAGAAAAACAGAAGAAGAAGATTTAAAAAAACTATGGGAAATACTTTGTGATAGAGATATAAGTAGATTATATCTTACTTGCAAAATAAATGATAATTGGGAAGATGAAAAAAAGTGGCAATACAAGAAACTTGAAAAAGCAAGTAACTCTGATGTCTTTTGTTGGACTATAGTTCGTAAAGATAATAATGAAGTTATAGGACAAATCACAGTACAAGAAAGTGATAATCCTGATAAATCTATAAGAGACATAGGTTGGTTTATATCTAAAAGTAATCATAGAAAAGGTTATGCTTATGAAGCAGCTTCTAAAGTATTAAAATATATGTTTAATGAAGTAAAAATAAATAAAATAGTAACTTCTGTAGCAATAATAAATCCTGCTAGTTGGAAATTAATGGAAAAACTAGGATTTAAAAGATTAGATACAACACATAAGAATAAATACTTCTTTGTAGAAGAACCTGTAGAATCATATGAATATGTATTAGAAGAATATGAAGGTGAGTAAATTGAATAGATTTAAACGTGCTAAAAGAGCAAGTATTATTGGAATAATAGGAAATATATTTTTACTAATAATAAAAGCCACAATAGGTTTTATTAGTAATAGTCAAGCAATGATAGCTGATGCTTTTAATAGTTTTGGTGATGTATTTTCTTCATTTATGACTTATATAGGAAATAGAATAAGTTCTAAAGCAGCAGATGAAGACCATAATTTAGGTCATGGAAAAGCAGAATATATATTCTCATTACTAATAAGTATAGTTATGTTTTTAACGTCAATTACAGTTGTAAAAAAAGCAATAATCACATATATAGATAAAATACCTATTAGTTTTAATTATTATCTAATAATTGTATGTATTATAACTATAATAGTTAAATTTAGTTTGTTTTTATATACTAATAGTATTTATAAGAAAGATAAAAATATATTAATAAAAGCAAATTCTAAAGATCATAGAAATGATTGTTTTATCACAATCTTAACTTTAATATCCACAATACTAGGATTATATGGTTACTATATAATAGATATTCTTATAGGTATTACTATAGCTATTTGGATAGGTTATACATCTATTAAATTATTTATAGAAAGTTATGATGTATTAATGGATAAATCTATAGATGATTCTACTAAAGAAGAAGTATTAGAAATAATAAAAAGGCATGAAGAAGTAATAAGAGTTAATCACTTTAATTCAACACCAGTAGGTTATAAATACCAAATATCATTTACTATATTTGTAGATGGAAATCTATCTACATTTGAGTCTCATGAAATAGCTAATTCACTAGAAAGAGAAATAGCAAAAGAAATAGAAGAGATTTACTTAACGGTTATACATGTAAATCCTATTAAAATAAAAGAAAAAAAATAATAAAATATGTTATAATAAAAAATGATTAGGATGTGTTCATATGAATATAGAAAAACTATTTGATGAAAAAACTGAAGAAAAATTTGATATTAAATCCAAAAGAATAAGTATGCTTTCTAACTATGGAGAAAACTTTTGTGATAATACTTATATAACTAATCCTGCAATAGGTAGAGATGTGCAAATAAAGGAAATGATTCTAATTTTACTAACACCTGATAAATCAGCAGTCTTAATAGGTAAACCTGGTGTAGGTAAAACAGCTATAGTAGAAGGGTTAGCATATCGCATTCAAAAAGGAGAAGTACCAGATATTTTAAAAGATTATCAAGTAATCAAATTAAATACTGCAGCTCTTTTAGGAACAGATCCTGTAACAGGGGAATCTAAAGTTCAAGTTTTAATTGATGAATTAAAAGATAAGACTAAATTAATTTTATTTATAGATGAAATCCATACACTTATGGGTACAAAGGGTGAAGCATTAGACTTCGCTAATATGTTTAAACCTGCTCTTGATAGAGGTGATATCAAAGTAATAGGTGCAACAACTACAGAAGAATATGAGAGATATATTTTAAGAGATAAAGCATTTGTTAGACGTTTCCAAAAAGTAGAAGTACTAGAACCAACTAGAGAAGAAAATATTGATATTCTAATCGGAACACTACCAAAAATAGAAAAAAGAACAGGTGCTAAGATGATGTATACTTCATTTATTCAAAGAAGAATGATGGAATTTATTACTGATATAACCAGTGAATATAAAAGAATATATGAAATAGGTTCACGTTATCCAGATGTTTCTCTAACAATAGTTCAAGAAGCTTTTTCTAATGCTTTATTTGATAATAGATATGAAGTAAATGTAATGGATTTTAGAAAAGCAATTTCAAGTAGTAAAAACATTTATCCAGATGTAATAACAAAATCAATGCCAATGTTTGATGTAATGTTCAAAGACCAAATAGCAGAATATTTAAATAAGGAAAAAAATAATATAGAAAAATTATCAGATTGATAAAAAAGAATAAGTAGGTGATAAAATTGAAATGTGTTAAATGTGGAAATGAATTAAGAAACAATGAAAAATTTTGTACTTATTGTGGTTATTATAATGATAATGAAAATAATATAGAAGAAAGTATAACTACAGAAGCACCAGTAGAAGATACAACAGATGATAAATGGTATGAAGAAGATATAGTCACAAATGATGGTGATGATGAAGTTGAATTAGAACCAGTAAAAAAAGAAAAAAAAGAAAAGAAACCTAAAAAAGAGAAAAAAGAAAAACCTAAAAAAGAAAAAGTAAAAAAAGAACCAAAAGTAGAAGAAAAACCTGTAGTAGAAGAAAAACCAAAGAAAGAAAAACCTAAAAAAGAAATTAAAATAAAAGAAGACGATGAAATATATTATCAAAATGAAATATATATAGAGGCCTATATAGGAGAAGATTATAAATTAATCAAAAAAAGACATTTTAATATATGGGCATTTCTACTTAATTGGATGTATCTTTTATATAGAAAACTATATATTACAGGAATTATTGGATTAATAATAACAACAATAGTAGCATTCTTTTTTACTAAATACTTTTTAATATATTTAGCTATTGTATTATTACTACTAGGATTTGGTTTTAATCCATATTACATATATATTGTAAGAAGAAAAGTAGATAAAATACTACAAGATTATGAAGGAACAGATAGTTTCTCATTAACTAATATGTGTAAAGAATTTGGTGGTGTAAGTGTATCAATTGCACTTATAATATACTTTGCATTCTTAATAGTTATAGTATTAAGTATAGTAAAACCAACAATTAATACATCACATAATACCAAGTTTTGGAAAGAAAATAGTGAGAATGAAGCAAATTGTTCATCTTTAGTAAAACTTTTATATCAAAAAGCAACAACAAAAACTGAAAAGATAACAGAAGCTTTATGTAAAATTGATAAAAAGAATAATAAATATGAATTATATCTAAAGATAAATGCAAGTAATAAAGAGTATTATGCTTATTACACAACTGAAAATGACTATATAATTTATAAAAATAATACAGATGCATTAGAGTACTTAAGGAAAAAAAGAGCAGAGAATAGAATTACTCCAGAAGAGGAAAAAACTCTAAATGATATAAATGATATTATAAGTAATTATGAAATTATACATAAAAAAGCTAAAGAAGAAGATGAATTAATAAAAGCAAAAAGAAATAAAGAAGAAAAATTAAATTATATATTTGATTATGAAGAATTAATAAGATAAGAGATTTTGAAATCTCTTATTTTTTTGATATAATGAAAATATACTGATAGTAAGGAGAATCATTATGTGTGGAATTATTGGTTATATTGGTAATAAGAGACCAGAAAATATATTAATCGATGGATTAAAAAAATTAGAATATAGGGGTTATGACTCTGCAGGAATAGCTTTATTTA
>JAFZPS010000026.1 GCA_017550205.1 Bacilli bacterium
AGTACGTCATAATGAACTATACCTGCACCACCTATTGTAATCCAACCACTGTTCTTACAGATATTACATCCTTTTCCTTTGCAATTAAAACATGAAATATCCATTTCAACTGATGGTTCAGTAAATTGATAATAACTTGGTCTAAATCTTGTCTCAATGTCTTCACCAAATAGTTTTTTAACTATTACATCTATTGTTCCTTTTAAATCAGATAATGATATATCTTTATCTATTAATAAACCCTCTATTTGCATAAATTGATGTGAATGAGATGCATCATCATCATCTCTTCTATAAGTCTTACCTGGACAAATCATTCTAATTGGAGTTTTACCTTCTCCTTTTAACATAGTTCTAACTTGAACTGGACTTGTTTGACTTCTAAGTAAAATTTCTTCTCCTTCAATATAGAAAGTATCTTGAGCATCTCTAGCAGGATGTCCTTTAGGTATATTTAACATTTCAAAATTATATTTATCTTCTTCTATTTCAGGACCATCTACTACATCATATCCCATAGACATAAATACATCTTCTACTTCTTCTATTACTTTTTCTAATATATGAGGAGCACCTAATTTAACTTTAGTAGCTGGAAGAGTAATATCTACTTTTTCATTTTCTAATCTCTTATTTAATTCTTCATTATCTAATTTTTCTTTAGTAGAATCATAATACTCATTAAACTTATTTCTTAATTCATTTACCAACATACCAAAATCTTTTTTCTCTTCATTAGGAATATTCTTAATCTCACTATTAAGTAAAGTAATAAGACCACTCTTACCTAAATACTTAATTCTTAAGTCATTTAATTCACTCATATTAACTGATGGGGTTAAATCTTTCTCCATTAATTCTTTTACTTCTAATACTTTTTTATTCTCCATAAAATCCTCCTAAAAAAAATAACTATAAATATAAGGACGAATTACTCGCGGTACCACCTTACTTTATAGT
Source organism: Bacilli bacterium (assembly GCA_017550205.1). The sequence goes on from JAFZPS010000026.1 coordinate 961, forward strand.
TATTTACTATACACTCTAATCTTTTAACGCAAGATTTACGCTTACTATTAATAAGAACTCCATAGGTGAATTCATAAACTATACTTAAGTATTTGCACCTTCCATACTCTCTCTAAAAGTAATCATTTATTACTACTCCTATATCTCCATCGATGTATAAATTATAACACTATTTATATTCTTTTACAAGTTCTTTTTCACGAATATACGCTCTATCCATACAATCCATATATAACATATCATCATTTGTCATTACACCTGGTTGTCCAACTTTATATGAATCTATAAAAGCATCTTGATTATCTCTAAACACAGCAGACTCTCTATGTTGTTTTAATAATATATCAAGATCTGTCTCACTTCTACTAGTTTTTACTCTATCAAATCCATATGTTAGATCTCTATTTATTTCACATTCTAGTTTAATTGATTCTAAAAATGCTAACATCTTAACACTTTCATTATGTACTTTACCTTTTCTAATTAATTTGGTTCCTATTCTATTAATTACATAATTAACTTTATCAACAATACTTAAAGAATCTTCTTCTTGAATAGCCTTATATGTAACCACATATAATCTTTCAAATAAATATTGCCATTCATCATCACTTAATTTATCTTTTGAATCTAATTTACCCAAAATACTAGAAAACTTTTTAGAATAATATATATTTCTAAAATAAGAACTAGCAGTATTTTCTGTATACATTAATTTTTCAGAATCATCTAGTTTCTCTATAATATCATGTATATTCATAACCTCACCCGTATTAAAAAATTACTTACTATACAGTAAGTAATTCATCTTCTTTTTCTTTTAATAAAGCTTCTATTTTCTTGTTGTAATCATTTACTAAATCCTGTATTTCTTTTTCAATACCCTTTTCTTCATCTTCAGGAAGCTCTAATTTTTCAATAGCTTCTAATCCATCATGTCTTATATTTCTAATTGAAACTTTAGCATCTTCAGAAATTGCTTTAACTTGTTTAGCAAGTTCTCTTCTTCTTTCTTCAGTAAGTTCTGGAATAACTATTCTAATAGTTTCTCCATCATTTCCTGGAGTATATCCAAGGTTAGAAGCAAGAATTCCTTTTTCTATACCTGCCAAAGCCCCTTTATCAAAAGGTTTAATTAATAATTGTCTAGCTTCTGGTACAGAAATAGTAGCTAATTGCTTTAATGGAGTCATTACACCATAATATTCAACCATTACTCCATCTAAGCTAGAAGGATTAGCTCTACCTGCTCTTACAGTAGCAAATCTCTTTTCTAAATTTTCAATTGTTTTATCCATTTTATCAGTAACATCTAATAATATCTCATCAGTATCCATTTTATCTCTCCTTAAAGTAATTATATTATAACATAAAAATAAAATAAAGAAAAATATGTACTAATAAGTACATATATAAATAACAAACGCAATAAAAGCAAGTAAAAGAATAGTAAATATAATAAATAGTATTATAGTTATTCTATTTAAAATAATATAAGCCTTATCTATTCTATCATCATCAATGTCAGTATTATTAACTTCAACTATTTCTTGAGGAATCTCTTGCTTATTTTCAACCTTTTCATATAGATCTTTAATTTGTTTAGATAATTCATTAAATTTTCTAGTTGATTCACTTTCCTCTGTTTCTGATACAAAAACAAATTTCTTTTCTTCTACTTTCTTCTTTGGTGTAGTTTTTTTAGTAGTTTTCTTCTTACTAGTAGTTTTTTTAGTAGCTACTTTCTTTTTTGCAGGAGATTTCTTAGATGTATTACTTTTTCTTTTAGTAGTAGTTTTCTTCTTAATATCTACTGTATTTTCAATTTCTTTCTTATCTTTTAATAATTCATCAAGTTTCTTATCTACACTTTTATTAGTAGATTTTTTCTTAGTATTAGCCATCGCACTCATCCCCTTGTATGCGACTATATTATATCAAAAAATTCAAAAAAAACAAGTAGTAAAATTACTACTTGTGTGTAAACCTAGTAAACTGTTCCTCCCCATTCAACTGCCACAAAGCCTTTTCTTTGGAACTTAGTTAATACTTGTTTAGGAATGTTTATCTTTTGATCTACCTTTTTAATATGTATTACAAGTCTTAATAATGAATCAGGTTTAGGATTAATATTTAACTTATTATAACTTTCTCTTTCCTCTGTAAGTTCAAAGTAAACTAAACTCTTTTCATTTTTCTCTAAGATAGGTAACCAATACATTATAAATTCATTAGCTTCTCTTCTAGATAATCCAATATATGATAGTTTTTGCTCTAAGAAGGAAATTGCATTATCTTTTTCTACATAATAACCTGTAGAAAAATCTACACTGTGTACTTGTTTTTCATCCCAATATAATGCATAGTAATAAGCACCATTATTATCATATAAATCACCATTACTATGAGCTTTTACTTCCCATTTATCAGTATACTTAGGATATGTAGTTTCTAAGAATTCAGGATGTTCAAAAGTAACTGTTACTTTAGTAGTTTTTTTAGGATATAAGTAAAGTACTGGTTTAGCAATACCTCCACAGAAACTAGTTTTAGTTTCACCAGTTTTAGTAGCAGCATCATATATTACTTCAACACAACCAGTATTATAATCATTTTGATCTGCTTCTGGATTTTCAAATTGGAATAATGCACCATTATTATAAGTTAATCCATAATTTATATTACCAACTTTTATTTTTCCATACGAATATATTTCTTTTCCTTTAATAGAAACTAATTTTATTTCACCATTATCATTTACTAAAATATATTTTCCATCCACCATCCAATATATCTTATCAAATTTACCATCTAAGTATTCTTCACCATTATAATCAAAGATATGTCCTTCTCCATAGAAATCAGTAACCCATAAGTAAGAACCACTCTTTAACATACCCTTATATTCTTGCTTAATTAATTCTTTACCAGTCTTATAATTAACAACTCCATATGCTGAAGGATTATCACTATCACCATAATTAACAACAGCTACAACACCTTCATCTAAAGTATCAACATATAATGCCGGTCCACTAGTACCCATATATAAAATAGGAGTAACACTATCATACTTATGAGGTATAACTCTTTCATTATTAGTAATATTATAAATACCCCATTTATCATTAATTTTAATAGCTATATATTTTGTATCATACATTTCACCTATTTTAATAGGAAGAACAGCCTGATATGAAATATTATCCATTACTTTTCTATTAGTCTTATAGTTAAGCATATGAACATTATATTCTGAATCACAATATAATATATAATCACTACTTTCAGATAATAATTTTAAATCCGTATATGCTCCATCTATTTCAAAAGCATATAAATCATATTCATCTAAATTACTAGGCGTATCTAATGTAGCTTTATTATTCTTTTTAGATACATAAACTTTAATAGCATCTTCACTAATTTTTGGTTCTTCCTTCTTTTCTTGTTTTTTACCATAAGAATAACTTGTAGATTTATTATCTATAGTACATTTACTTAAATATATAGAACCATCATCATATATTTCATGATTCTTACATGAAACATCATATTTATAATCTATTAATTTAACTGCATCATCATACTCTAACAATACATTTTGTTTTTCATAGTATACAGCAATAACACCCTTTAAAGCATCACCATATCCATTAATAACACTTTTCTGTTCATTCTTACTAAGAACCTTTTCATTATCACTAGAACTATTATTAGTTTTAGGCATTAATAATACTAATAAAACTATAATTAAAACAATAACTATTATTCCACAAACAACTAATAATATTGGAACTAATTTATTCTTCTTAGGAGGTTCACTATTCTCTTCAACTTTTGTAGATTTCTCAATAGTTTCTTCTATAGGTTTTTCTTCTATTTCAGAAACAGTATCTATTTTTTTAGTATCTTCTTCTACTACTTCTTCTTTTATTAGAGAAACAGTATCAATCTTTTTAGTATCACCAGCACCTATATCATCATAAGCATACTTTCTATCTATAATTATTTCTCTATCTTTACTCTTTTTTCTAGAAGCATTTTTTAAATTATCGATTTGTTCATCAATCTTCTTAATATTATCGTTCTTCATATACTCACCTCTATTATAATAAGTATATTAGAAAAACAAAAAAAAAGAAAGTTTTTTTCTTTCTTTTTTAGTTAGCTGCATCGATTTGTGCTGCAACTTCTTCAGCAAAGTTTTCTTGACGTTTTTCAATACCTTCACCAACAGCATATCTCACCATTGATAAAACTTCACATCCATTAGCTTCAGCATATTTAGCTACAGTCATAGATGAATCTTTAATGAAGTCTTGTTCTACTAAACAATTTTCTTTAAAGAATTTAGATAATCTACCAGTAGCCATCTTATCTAAGATTTCTTCACTCTTAGAAGCATTCTTTTCATCATTTTTAATTTCTGCTAAGATTACTTCTTTTTCATGTTCAACCATTTCAGTTGGAACATTATCTCTATTAACAGCAATTGGGCTCATAGCACATACTTGCATAGCTATATCTCTAGCAACTTCACTATTAGTTCCTTTTAATACAACTACAGCAGTAATTTTACCACCCATATGTGAATAAATACCAAATACTTCATCATCGCTCTTAGTAACTCTTTCAAATCTTCTGAATGAAATTTTTTCACCTATTGTTGCAGTTTCTTCAATAATTCTTTCAGCAATAGTTTTCCCATCACTAAGTTTAACTTCATTAGCTTCTTCCATTGTTTTACAACTACTATTAGCTAATGCATCTCTTATTTCATTTACTAAAACTGTAAATTTTTCATTTTTTGTAACGAAATCTGTTTCACAGTTTACTTCTAATAAAACTGCTTCATTACCATTTTCAATTACTTCAGTAATACCTTCAGCAGCAATTCTTGATTCTTTTTTAGCTGCTTTAGCAATACCCTTTTCTCTAAGCCAATCTATAGCTTTTTCCATATTACCTTCGCAAGCATCTAATGCTTTTTTACAATCCATCATACCTGCGCCAGTTTTTTCTCTTAATTCTTTTACATCACTTGCACTAAACATATATATCCTCCATTCTTTCCTTATTAATTATACACTATATTTAGAAAAAAAGGAGTGATAAATCACTCCTTAATAAGTAAAATTACTTAGATAAAGCTTCAACTAATTCAGCTTTCTTCATTGTTGAATAACCTTTGATTCCAGCATCTTTAGCTTTTGCTTTTAAATCAGCTAATGTTAATGAATTTAAATCTTCATCTGCTTTTTTAGTTTCTTTCTTAGCAGGTTTCTTTTCTTCTTTAACAGGAGCTTCTTCTTTTACTTCAGGAGTTTCTTCCTTAACTTCTTTCTTAGCTGCTTTCTTAGCAGGTTTCTTTTCTTCTTTAACTTCTTCTACTACATCTTCTTTAGTAGTTGCTTCTTCTTTAATAGATTTTTCATCTTCAGTAATATAATCAATTACTTCATTTCCATTAACTTCAGCAATTGCATTAGTTAAAGCACCAATTAATAATTTAACAGATCTAACTGCATCATCATTACCTGGAATAACATAATCAACCATATCTGGATCACAGTTTGTATCAAC
>JAFZPS010000027.1 GCA_017550205.1 Bacilli bacterium
AAAAGTAATCAAAAAACAAATTAAAGAACCTCGTAAAGAAGTATCTAAGTATGCTCCTAAGATGGTAACATTTAATATTAACCCAGCTAAGATTAAAGATGTAATCGGTAAGGGTGGAGAAATGATTACTAAGATTATTTGCGAAGCTTCTAATGTAACAGAAGTTACAAACATCAATGCAGTTAAAGTTGAATTAGAAGATGATGGTAGAGTAATTATCTATCACTCTGATAAAGATATTATTGAAAAAACTCGTGCTATGATTGAAGAAATAGTAAGAGAAGTAGAAGTTGGAAAAGTTTATGAAGCTAAAGTAGTAAAAGTTGAAGACTTTGGATGCTTCGTTCAATTATGGCCAGGTTGTGAAGGTATGGTTCATGTATCTCAACTTGCTCATGAAAGAGTTGAAAAAGCTGGAGACGTTGTTAAAGTAGGAGACGAAATAATAGTTAAAGCTTTAGGAATGGACAAAAAAGGTAGACAAAACTTCTCTAGAAAAGATGCATTACCTGCACCTAAGAAAAAAGAGAAAAAAGAAGAGAAAAAGGAAGTTACTGAAAAGTAATTCCTTTTTTTTATTATTTATGTTATAGTAATGGCAGGAGGTCTTTATATGGGTGAATTTATCAGAAAAATAATAAGATGGATTATAATCATTATTCTAGTAGTATTACTTATATTATTACTTATTAAGCTAGCTAATAAGAATGGAACTGCTAAGAAAACAAAGAAAGCAGTAGATACAACAGTGGAAACTGTTAAGAAGAGTACAAAATCTACTAAGAAAAAGAAAACTACAAAGAATACAACAAAAAAATCTACAAGTACTACAAAATCTACAAAGAAAACAACAAGTACTACAAAATCTACTAAAACAGAAACTACTACGAATACAACTACTAATAATAGTAATGTTACTTCTACATTAGAAGTAAGTACTCCTGATACTGGAACTGAAAGCTATTTATATATATTAGGTGTAGCTATTCTAGGTAGTGGAACATATTACATTTATAAAAACAGGAAATTAGAAGATTAAAAAGATTCATTATTGAATCTTTTTTTCATATATTTTATTAGGTGATAAAGTGAAAATATTATATAGATTCATAATAATATTATTTTTGGTATTTAGTTTTTATTATACTAATAAGATGATTGAATTTTTAAAGGAAAAAGATCCTATTATGAAAAGTATTAGAAAAAATGATACTAAGTATAAAATAGATGCAATTAATGCTTTAATAGTTGATGATAATATTATTCCAGGTATAGTGGGTAAAGAAATAGATTATAAAAAAAGCTATAATAAAATGAAACAATATGGTAATTATAATGAAACATTAATAACTTTGAAAGATGTTAAACCAACTATTTCTATAGATAATAACTATGAAAAATATATAATCAGTGGTAATAAAGAAAAAAGAAGTATAGCTTTAGTATTTAAAGTATATAAAGATACCAATATTAATAGTTTATTAAGTATATTAAATAAGAATAAAGTAAAAGCTAATTTCTTTATAGATGGTACTTATTTAGAAAAAAATATAATTCTTCTTAAAAGTATGAAGAATCATGAAATAAACATATTAAGTTATAATAATGAACTAGATAAGAGTTTGTTTGAAACTTCTATATCTTATTTAGAAAATATACTTGAAAAGGATGTTAAGTATTGTATGGGAAAAGAAGTATTAGAACTATGTAGTAAATTAAAACTACATACTATTAAACCTAGTATAGAAATACATAAGAATTTATATAAAGAAGTTAAGAATAATATAGATAATTCTATGATTATTAGTATAAATATTAATAATTATAATTTAAAAGAATTATCTAGTACTATAGATTATATTAAAGGTAAAGGTTATAAAATAGTATTATTAAGTGATTTATTAAGTGAATAAGAAAGAAAGTATTTGGAAAAATACATATTTTATTGTATAATAAGTGATAGGGTGAAAGATATGTATTTAAAGGAAATAACTACAACTGGTTTTAAATCATTTGCTGATAAATTAGATATAAAACTAGATGGTAAAATTACATGTATAGTTGGACCTAATGGATCTGGTAAAAGTAATGTTGTTGACGCCGTTCGTTGGGTTTTAGGAGAACAATCAGTTAAATCACTTCGTGGTGATGGGTCTATGACTGATGTTATTTTTTCTGGGTCTAAATCTAGAAATCCTTTAAATGTAGCTTCTGTTGAATTATTATTTGATAATACAGATCATTTTTTAAATATCCCTTATACAGAAATATCTATTAAAAGAAGAGTATATAGAAGTGGAGAAAATGAATATTTCTTAAATGGCGAAAAATGTCGATTAAAAGATATTACTAATTTACTTATGGATACAGGTATGGGTAAAGAGTCATTTAATATTATTTCTCAAGGTGAAGTTGATAAGATTCTTTCTAATTCTGCATACGATAGAAGAGTTATATTTGAAGAAGCTTCAGGTATATTAAAATATAAAAAGAGAAAAGAAGAAGCACTTAGAAAACTTGATAGAACTCATAATAATTTAGATAGAGTAAATGATATTATTACTGAGTTAGAGATGCAAGTTGGTCCTTTAAAAGAACAAAGTATTAAAGCAGCTGAATATTTAGAAAATAAAAAAGGTTTAGATAAATATGAAGTAGCACTTCTTGCTTATGACATTGAAAACTTAAATAGTGAAGTAGAGAACACTAAGAAGAGAAAAGAAAAAGTAGATAGTGATATTCAAACTATTTATAATGAATCTAGTAAAAGTGATGCTAGAAACTTAGATGATTCTAATAAGTTAAGTAAATTAGAAAATGAAAAACAAGAACTAAATACTAAGTTATTAAAAGTAACAGAAGAAAAAGAAAAGATATCTAGTGAAAGAGAATTATTAAAAGAAAGAAGTAAAACTACTAAAGAAGAAAATATTATTAAAGATGAAATTAGAATAGCTTTAGATAATAAAGAGAAACTTTCTAGTAGTATTTCTATAATAGAAGAAGATATTAAAGTAATAGTTAATAATGCTACTAAATTAGATAATGAATCTATAGAAGTAGAAAAGGAACTACAAAGTTTAAAATTAAAGAAGAATATGTTAAATAATGATTATTCTTCACATAATCAAGAATATATTTCTACTATGCATAAAATAGATAATTTAAAGATAGAAATAGATCAAAATGGTGATATGCCTAATAGTGTTAGAAAAGTACTTAATAATACTAATCTTACTGGTATACATAATACTATTGGTAATATATTAACTACTGAAGAAAAGTATGTTAAAGCACTTAATACCGCAATATCATCTAATAAGAACTTTATTATTACTAAAGATGAAGATAGTGCTAAAAGAGCTATAGCTTATTTAAAAGATAATCATTTAGGAAGAGCTACTTTCTTCCCTTTAAGTGTTATCAAAGAAAGATATATTGATTCTGAAAGTATAAGTATATTAAAGAATAGTTCTGATTTCTTAGGAGTAATGTCTGATTTAGTTTCTTATAATAGAGAATATGATTCTGTTATTAGAAATCAATTAGGTATAGTTATTGTATCTACTGATATGGATAGTGCTACTAGATTATCTCATATGATTAAAGCTAAATATAAGATAGTTACTCTTGAAGGAGATCAAGTTAATGTAGGAGGTTCTCTTACTGGTGGTTCTTTATATAATGGTAAGAGTACTGTAATTCTAAAACAAGAATTAAGACATTTAGAAGATAAGGCTAACTTATTAAAATTAGAGGAAGAAGAAATTTCTAAAGAGTTATTAGATAATACTAATATTATTAGTAAAATAGAAGAAAAATTATTTAGTTTAAGTAAAGAAAAAGTATCATTAAAAGAATTACATGATACTAAGAATAATGAATTAAATAGTATTAAAGAAAAATTAGAATTAACTAAGAAAGAATATGATTCTTTAAAAACTATTAGTAATAATTCTGTAAGTAAAAAAGAAGAGGAATTAATTAAATTATTCCATGAAAAAGAATCTCTAAAAGAAAAGATTGAGATTAAATTAAAATCTTTAAATAAAGAAATTAGTGATTTAAAAGAAAAGATTGAAAAAGATCTTGCAGATGATAAGTTAAAGAATAGTGAATTACGTAATTTAGAGAAAGAATCACGTGAAGCAGAAATCTTTATCAACAGAAGTGATGTTAAACTTGATAATATGTTAGAGATACTTGCTACTGACTATGAATTAACTTATGAGAAAGCTAAAGCTGATTATGTACTTGATATTGAACCTGATGAAGCAAGAAGTTTAGTTAATAAATATAGAGCTAATATTAAACGTATTGGTATGGTTAATTTAGATGCTATTGAAGAATATGAAAAAGTAAATACAAGATATGAATTCTTAACTAATCAAAGAGAAGATTTATTAAATGCAGAAAATACATTACTAGAAATCATGAATGAGATGGATGATGTAATGAAAGAAGAATTTGCTACTACATTTGAACTTATTAAAGTAGAATTCCAAAAAGTATTTAAAGAGTTATTTAAAGGTGGTAAAGCTGATCTTAAATTAACTAATCCAGAAGATTTATTAAATACAGGTGTAGAAATAGTTGCTTCTCCTCCTGGAAAGAAACTTACTACTATTACATTACTTTCTGGTGGAGAAAAAACATTAACTGCAATTAGTTTATTATTTGCAATACTTAATGTAAGAAGTGTACCATTCTGTATTTTCGATGAAGTAGAAGCTGCTCTTGATGAAGCTAATGTAGCAGGATTTGGAGAATATTTATCTAATTATAAAGATAAGACACAATTCCTAATCATTACACATAAGAAGAAAACAATGGAATATGCTAATACTTTATATGGTATTACAATGCAAGAATCTGGTGTTTCTAAACTAGTTAGTGTTAAATTAGAACAACATGAAGAATTTCTATAAAAAAAGAGTATAATTACTCTTTTTTTTTATAATAAAAAGTGTTAATATATTTAGCACGTACAGGGTGAAATTTATGAATGAAATAGCATTAAAAGAGAGTGATGTATCAAAATTAAAGAAGTATCCATTAGATGGAATATGGAGTTCTGAATCTATTATTTATTATTATAAAAAAGATGATAATATGAATAGTATATTAATAAAAAAACTACATATAACAGATACTAAATTAGTAAATAAGAAAATAGATACTATTAAGAGAATAAAAGATAGTGAATTATCAGAATATAAAGAATTAATATTACCTGAAGATATTATTGTGGTTGGTGGTATAAAAGCTGGTTTTACTATATCAGAAGTAATTGATTCTACTACTTTAGGAGAATTATTAAAAAATAAAAAAATACCTAATTCAACTAAATTAGAAGCATTAAAAAAAGTAGGTGAATTAATAAGAAAAGTACAATGTCAAAATCAAGAATTCTATTTTGGTGATGTACATGAATTTAATTTTTTAATTGGGAAAAATCAAGAAATATCAGTTATTGATTTAGATAGTGCTTCTGTCAGTAAAAAAAGATTAGGTATATCTACATATATTGTTATGGATCAAAAGACTCATAATATTTCAAAGTATAGAGTTAAGAATTATGTTAATTCTTATCCTAGTATAAGCACAGATAATTATTGTTATAATACTATGGTTTTAAACTTTTTAGCAGGTGAAAGATTATATAAATTATCTTATGATGAATACTTTGCTTATATTGAATACTTATATGATGTAGGAATAATACCTAGTGAAATGAGAGATATTTATATAAATCATTATACTGATAAGAAAAATAAACTAGTAGTTGATTATCTAGATAAAGTACCTACTTCTTATGAAAGAGGTTGTTATAACGTATATAAAGCATTACAAAAAATAAAATAAAAAAGACCTTATGGTCTTTTTATTTTTTGTACTTCTTTAGTATCTAATTCTTCTTGTGTATCTATAGCTATTCTATTAATATAATTGATTAAATCTTTACATTCATCTAAATGAATTTCTTCTTTAGAAATATCATATGCTTCACAGGCTATATTACAATCTAATATAAAACAGTTAATTGCTTTTTTTAATAATTCAATATTATCTAAGTAAGTATATTCATCAACTATATCATAATCTAATGTATCTATTACATAGAATTTTTCTCCATCGAATAACATATTACGTTTAGCTAAATCTACTGCATATATATTATTTCTTGAAAGTATATAAATGTCTTTTATAAGTACTTTTAGTGCTTCTTTAATTTTATTTATATCTGGAATAATATGTTTACGTAATAAAGATATTTTTAAGACATCTTTTTCTACATATGGAGTTGTTTTATATGCAAATACATAGTTTTCTTTTCCATATGTGTATATTTCTTCTGGAAATAAGAATGACTCTAAGTTTAAGTCATCTTTACAGATGGGATTAGAAGTATATTTTTCTAATTCATAATTATCATTATATATTTTATATACTTCATTATTAATTAAATAGCATTTTCCTTCATTGCCAGGTTTACCAATTTGATTATACTGTTGCCAGTTTTCTTTTAATTTTATTGCTTCTTCTTTAGTAAAATTTATTATTACTGACATAATTAATCCCCCCTTGAATTAATTATATTCCACGCATTTGGTCTTTCCCTTTATATGGATTTTTTGGATCTATATGATCTATGAATAAAATTCCATTTAAATGATCTAATTCATGTTGGAAGCAAATGGCTAATTCTTCACGAGCTCTAACATGTATTTTTCTTCCTTCCATGTCATATGCTTCCATTGTAACTCTTGCGTATCTTGGAACAATACCTTCAACAGGACGATTAACTGATAAACATCCTTCTCCTTCTTCTACATAGATTTGTTCCATAGAGTTACTAATTATTTTTGGATTTATTAAGATATAAGTTTCAAATTCTTTTTTATCATCATCTGGTCCACTTACTTCATAAACTACTACAAAATATCTTTTTAATATTCCTAATTGAACTGCACTCATTCCCATACCAGGACGTAAGTTATATTTTTCACTTAGTTCATCTATTTGACTATCATGAAGATACTTAATCATTATATCGATTGTTTCTTTATCTTCTTTAGTTAATGGAAAAGTAACTTCTTTAGATATTTGTCTTAATACTTTATTCTTTTCATCTAGTATATCGCATGTTTTTAACACTAGTACCACCTCAACGCCTATATTTTAGCATAAAAATAAAAAAAGAGCAATGTTAATTGCTCCATCTAGTACCAATAATTATTACTAATAGGATAAATAATACTAAAATAATAGCATAGTTATTATTATTTCCATTTATAGGGTAGTAGTATGTGTTTGTGTTGGGACAAGATCCTCCCCCATAATAATACATAAAATACCTCCTTTACTTATCTAATATAAAGTATGTTAATTTACATATTTTGTGAGTGATAATTAATTAATTTATTTAATTATGTGATATATTTATTATAGAAGGGAGAATGCGTATGAAAAAGATAATTAAATATATAGATAAACCATTATTATTAGTAACAGTAATTTTATTTATCTTTGGACTTATAATGGTATTTTCTGCTTCTAATGTAACTGCTTATATGACTCATGCGGTTAGTCCATATAATTATTTTATTAAACAAGGTGTTTTCTTAATAGTAGGTTTTTTCTTATTCCTATTTATGATGAAATTTAATCTTAAGAGTTATGGATTATTTTCTAAAGGATTATTATTAATAGCAATTGTTTCATTAATAGCTTTATTAATATATGGTACTGCACAGAATCAAGCAGTCAGTTGGTTTGACTTAGGACCTTTTAGTATTCAACCTAGTGAGTTTATAAAAGTTATAACTATAGTATTCTTAGCTGATTATTATGAAAAAAATATTAAAAAATTAAATGGTTGGGGAGCTAGTTTATTTCCGATAGGTTTATGTGCTTTAGTAGCTGGATTAATATTTATTCAACCTGATTTAGGTACTACTATAATATATGCTTTAATAGTTGGGATTATATTTTTAGCAGTTCCTATTAATAGGGAAATAAAATATAAAACTGTGTTTGCACTTGTAGGGTTAATAGTATTTGGTGCATTAGTTTTATTTGGTGCAGGAAAAGGAGTATTATTAGAAAGACAAATGCAAAGATTTAATTTTTCTAATCCTTGTTCTAGAATATTGGATACAGGTAATCAAGTATGTAATTGTTATATAGCTATTAATAATGGTGGATTGACTGGAGTGGGATTAGGTAATTCTACACAAAAATATTTATATTTACCAGAACCTTATACAGATTTTATTTATGCAATTATAGTAGAGGAATTAGGTGTAGTAACGGGTATAATACTGATATTACTTTATATATTTATTTTATATAGAATATTATTGATAGGTAGACGTAGTCCTAATAATAGAGGAGCAGTACTTTGTTATGGAATTGCAGCTTATATATTCTTCCATATTGCTATTAATTTATTGGGTATTATGGGATTAATGCCTATGACAGGAGTTCCTCTTCCGTTTATGAGTTATGGTGGTAGTTTTACTATTTGTTTAATAGCTGCTTTAACTATAGTTCAAAGAGTTAGTGTTGAAAATGGTATATTAAAAGAGAAGGGAATATAGAAAGCAATTTGCTTTCTTTTTTATTTTTTGGTATAATATGTTCTCACTAAGGAGGAATATTATGGCATTAAATGATATTAAAGAACTTAGAGAAATATTAGAAGAAAGAATAAAAAATAGTTCTAATGTTTTTATTGTTGGACATAATAATATAGATCTTGATGTTGCAGGTTCTAGTATAGGTCTTGCAAGATTAGTAAAAGAATATGATAAAGATGTTTATATAATAGTAGATGATTTAAGGTGTAATATTCAGTCTGGTATTATTAGTGTAATGGATTCAGTAAAATATGATTATAAGTTTATTGTTAAAGCTGATGTAGATAAATTAGTAAATAATAGATCACTTTTATTAGTAACTGATGTAAATAAGAAAAAAATGTTTTCAGTTGGAAACATGTTAGATAGATTCAAAGATATTGTAGTAATAGACCATCATACTGAGGATAAGAATAGTGTTATCACACCATATAAGTTTATTGATAAAGACTTATCAAGTGCTAGCGAAATAGTTGCTCGTGTATTAAATTGTTCAAAGATTAAGTATGATGCAAATGTGGCTAATGCTTTATATGCTGGTATGTCATTAGATACACAAAGATTTCAATATAATACATCTCCTATGACACATGACACAGCAGAAAAGTTAATTAAACATGGTGCTGATAAAGAACTAGTCCGTGAGTTACTTTTAGAGGAATTTGATGATCGTTGTAAGGTATGGAATTTAATTCTTAGTGGAACTTTTATTTATAAATATAGTAGGGACTTAGGAGTATCATTTACTTTAAATAGAAATATGCCTAAACAAATATATCAAATGGCAGATTGTGCTAAGGCAGCAAATGAAATGTTTGATGTTAGGGGTGTAGATGCATCATTCACAATAGGATATGTATCTAGTGATATGATGCATATATCTGCTAGAGGAAATGGTAGAGTAGATGTTTCAAAAGTTATGATGAAATTAGGTGGTGGCGGAAATCCTACATGTGCTGGTTGTGAGATAAAAGATAAAGATATATTTGAAGTAGAGAAAGAATTAATGGATAGTGTTGAATATGGTATTGATTCGTGTGTAAAATTATATAAAAAACCAAAACTACTTAGAAAAATACAATAAAAAATTAATAAATATTGAAGAAAAGTTGGAAGACTTTTCTTTTTTTTCTAATAATATAGTAGGAGGTGTTATTATTACATTTAAATATCGTTATAGAAAACAAATTATCTTAGGAGTAATTATATTTATTTTAATAGGAGGATTAATAGGATTTTTAATATATAAAAATAAAGATAATTTTAAAAGTAAAAAAGAAGAAATTGTAGTAGAAAAGAAACTAGAAAAGAAGAAAGAAACATCTATAGAAACAATACAAGTAGATATAAAGGGAGAAATTAATTATCCAGGTACTTACAAAGTAGATAGTAATTTAAGGGTAATGGATATTATTAAACTTGCTGGAGACCTAACAGAAAATGCTGATACTTCTGTAATTAATTTAAGTAAGAAAGTTACAGATGAGATGGTAATAATTATTTATAGTAAAGATGAAGTATTAGATTTTAAAAAGACTAAAGAAATAGAAAAACAAGTAGAAGAAAGATGCATTCAAAAAGATGAAAATAGTCTAGTAAATGATGCTTGTATTAATAGTAGTACTAGTAATGGAAAAGTTAATATAAATACTGCATCTATTGATGAATTAAAGAATTTAACTGGTATAGGGGAAAAGAAAGCTAAAGATATAGTCTCTTATAGAGAAAAGAATGGTAATTTTAATTCTATAGAAGATATTATGAAAGTTAGTGGCATAGGAGAGTCTAGTTTTGCTCAGATTAAGGAAGATATTACTGTGTAATTATTTATATATAGTTATTATTTTTATTGTAGGAATTATTACTTTAATAAGATTAAATACTACTATTACTTATAATAGTCCTTATGCTGGTACTATTACTAAGATAGTAAAAATAGATAATAAGACTAGTATTACTATAGATAATAAAGTAATAGGTACTACTTATAAAAATATAAATATTAATCTAGGAGATAAAATAAAAGTATATGGTGAATTTAATAATAATTATATTTCTATAAGTAAATATAAAATAATAAGTAAAAATAAAAATATTTATTATTTTATAAAAAGCAAATTAATTAGTACTTTTAATAATAGATATTTATATACATTTATATTAGGAGATAAAAGTTATTTAGATAAAGATGTAGTTAGAAGTTACCAAGAAAATGGAATAAGTCATTTATTTGCGATTAGTGGGATGCATATTAGTTTATTAGTTTTAATGATTACTAAGATATTAAAATTATTTAAATTTAATGAATATGATAGATTTAAAATTACTAGTATTATTTTATTTTTATATTTATTATTAGTTGGATTTTCTCCATCTATACTTAGAGGAGTATTATTTTATTTTTTATTTACTATTAATAATATTTATTATTTTTATATAAAGAAGATTAATTTATTTATATTAGTAATCTC